>JBBSNI010000315.1:0-7154 GCA_038232695.1 Cytophagales bacterium | reverse complement strand
GTTTACCGGCATCCATGTCTTATACGGCATGCCACAAGTCACCGTACTCAATCTTAAACCTGTACACAACAAAGTGCTAACGCTCTTAGGAGACAGCTACAAAAAATGTTATTCCCCTTCTGGGTAGCTGGGAAATGTCGGCAAGAAGAATCGCTCTTGAAAATTCAGATCTCTATTTTGAATTTGAAAATGAAAGTGCATTGATGAATCTGGGTTTAGATGAGTACAGTATGATCGAACTTAGAGAGTTAGAACAGCAGGTGAACTTTGACTCAATTGCCAGTAAAATGAGAGAAATAAGAGAATATCAATGGCATTTTGACAGCGATAAACAAATGAGGATGTATGCTCATGCGCTTTTTAACAGAGGAATTTTAACAACGGAATTTTGGTCATATGGGGGAATTCTGCACTACGTACCCGACCCGAAAACATTTTCAAGATAAAAAACGCGCCATCTTCCCCTGGTCGTAGGCACCCCCGGAAGAGCGCAGCGACCCTACGACCCTAAAACAGCCTAAGCCGTCAGCCCGGACCTGCCATTGGCAAAAAGTTCCAGCATGGAAAAGATGGCTCATTTTGCACAGAAACCATGCGGCTAAACACCCGGTCATTGCCTGAAAAGCTTAACCCTCAGAAGCTCTTATATATCCCATGGGCAAGAGGTCAGAGCGGACGCTCCGACCAGGCAGGGGCAGTAGCCTACTGTCACAGTATTAACCGAAAAATACAGTAAATTGGCTATCAGTTATCAAAAAGCAGGTGTATCTTTCTTGCTATAAGAGAAATAACCGGCAAATGGCGTATACACAATCGTTATGGCACATTGTAATTATAAATATGGAGGAAAAAGTAAAAGTTTTTTGGAGCAAACAGGCTAAAGGATATATTAGATCAAAAGAGGTAAATGGACTTCCTCAAAGAATTTACTTGATCCAAACTAAAATTTCTAAAAAGTATTCTGGATTCAGACTTATTTTGAAAGATTTGAAAACAGTTAAAGAAATTATTGATTTATTAAAAAATTCTAAAGATCAGAATGTTTTACCAATAATCAAGCAAAGTCTTTCCTTCTATGCTGTCATTACTTATGGAAAATGTTTTGCCGAAGCAAAAGGAAGAGGTACACAACTAAATAAGAAAGATGCTCTAAAATATGCTGACAACGCAGCCTCTAAAGAACATGAAAGAATAATTGATCAAAGGAATAATTATGTTGCGCATGGTAGTCTTAAAGGATATGAACATAATCCTGTTGTAGCGGCTCTTAATCCTGATGATTCTGATAAAAGAATAATTGAGGTTTATGATAATATTATGGGATTAGTAGATATTGATTCACAACTGGAAAGTTTTGAAAGTCTTCTCATTGCTGTAATTAGGTATGTTGAAGAAAAAGCTAAATCCCTTATGGATAAAATTGATGCAGATTTGAAAAAAGAAAACATTGAGTCTTTATACGATAATGCATTAGAAATTTCTGATGACGAATTGAATGAAAATAAATAGAAAATGACGTGCCATAACATTGCGCAGCCACTGCTAGCCTAGCATTATTGAGATTGAGCATTAGTTTCGCCAAGTGGTAATGTTAATACATGAACTAAAAATGCCAACAAGCCCGGCCTGACGGCTGCATCAATCGTTGAGCCTCATATAGAGAGCAAGGGTAGTTTTTGTATCACATTTAGCTATGGTAAAACCAGCGGATTGCAACCAGGAAAAATCAGAAACTAAAGGTTCACAACATCCGACATGATAGTAAAGGCGGAATACCACCACAAGCCTTACCCATGCATGAGCGACTCTATCTCATCGGCTTCAATCGGGATATTACGCATCAGATCGTGCAACCCGTCTTCAGTAATGACCACGTTGTTTTCCAGGCGAATGCCTAAGGACTCTTCCAGGATGTAGACGCCCGGCTCTACCGTTAGCACCATGCCCGGCTCAAAGGCCCGGTATACATTGCCTACGTCGTGCACGTCTAGCCCTAAGTGGTGGGAGGTGCCGTGCATAAAGTATTGTTTATAGAGCGGATGCTTCTCGTCCTGGTTCTTCACTTCGGTACGGTCCAGCAATCCCAGCGCGATCAGTTCGCTTTCCATCACCTTGCCTACTTCTTTGTGGTATTCCTTGATCACGTTGCCGGGGCGGAGCATCTGCATCGCCTCCTGCTGCACACGCCACACGGCGTTGTACACCTGCCGCTGCCGGTCGGTAAAGCGTCCGCTGACGGGGATGGTGCGGGTCATGTCGGCATAATAGCGGGCGTATTCGGCGCCTACGTCCATCAGCAGCAGTTCGCCGTCCTGGCAGACAGCGTTATTGTCTATGTAGTGCAATACACAAGCATTTTTGCCCGAGGCGATGATAGGCTGGTAGGAAAACCCGCGGGAGCGGCGACGGACAAACGCATGAATGTATTCGGCTTCTATTTCGTACTCTGCCACGCCCGGCTTCACGAAAGACAGCACGCGCCGGAACCCTTCTTCCGTAATGTCGCAAGCCTGCTGAAGCAAGTCTATTTCATGGTCTGACTTGACCGCCCGAAGCCGGTGCATCAGCGGCGCCAGCCTTTCGTAACGGTGCAACGGATAGCGTTGCTGGCAGTGTTTGATGAACCGTGCATCGCGGGTCTCTACGCCTACCTCGGCCCGCAGGTGCTCGTTGGTATTCAGATATACATGCCCGGCTTCCGCCATCAGCGTATTAAATATCTTGTCGAACTGCGAGAGCCACAACACGGTAGCAATGCCGGAGGCTTCCCGGGCTTCTTCTTTGGTATACTTATGCCCTTCCCAAATGGCGATCTCCTCATTGGTCTCGCGCAGGAAGAGAATTTCCCGGTAGTTTTCGTCAGGAAAGTCCGGGAACAACACCAGCACCGTTTCTTCCTGGTCGATGCCCGACAGGTAAAACAGATCGCTGTTCTGCACAAAACCCATCGTCCCGTCGGCATTGGTCGGCATGATGTCGTTGGCGTGCAGCACGGCTATGGATTTGGGTGGTAGTTGCTTGCCCAGGTTTTGCCGGTTGTGGACGAACAGGTCTTTGTTTATGGAGGAATATCTCATGGTGTTAAGGTGTTAAGGTGTTACAGACGAAACGATGCCCCGGAATCAGGAGTTGGGTACTTTGACGTATTTTTACTTGAACTGGGCTGCATTCCGCATTGAGCGTTGATTGTTGATTGTTGAATATTTTTTTAACACTCAACAATCAATATTCAATATTCAATGCTCAAGTAAAAAATTGTACGGCAACGCATCAGCACTGGAACACTTACGCATTGAAGCACCTTAACACTTTCGCACCTTTCAAGTTATCCCACAAAGAAAGTTGATTTGACGAAATTATCGAATATTTTTGCAGCCTTATGAAAGAAGTACTTCGTATTGCTATTCAAAAATCCGGCAGGCTGTCAGACAGTTCCCTGGCGCTGATCAAGGAATGTGGCATCCATTTCAGCAATGGAGTGGGCAAACTAAGAACCGTAGCGCATAATTTTCCGGCGGAGTTTCTTTTCCTGCGCGACGATGATATACCTGGCTACGTAGCCGATGGCGTGGCTGACCTTGGCATCGTAGGCGAGAATGTAGCTATAGAAAAAGAAAAGGAAGTGCAGTTGATCAAACGCCTGGGTTTCTCCCGGTGCCGCTTGTCGCTGGCAATTCCCAGGGATAAAGAATACAAGGACGTAAAAGACCTGGAAGGAACCAACATCGCTACCTCTTACCCCCGTTTGTTAGAAAAATATCTTCGGGAGCATCAGGTAAGTGCCAATATCCATGAGATCAGCGGGTCGGTGGAGATTGCGCCGAGCATCGGACTGGCAGACGCCGTTTGTGATATTGTCAGTTCGGGCAGTACGCTGCTGTCCAACGGGCTTAAAGAAGTGGAAGTTATCTTCCGGTCGGAAGCAGTGCTGATCGGGCAGACCCATACTTCGCCTGCCAAACAGACGCTGCTGGATCAGTTGCTGTTCAGGCTGGATGCCGTACAGTCCGGCAGAAACAACAAATATATTTTGCTCAATGCGCCTGACGAAGCTACGGAGCGCATCATCAAGCTGCTGCCGGGTATGCGCAGCCCTACCGTACTTCCGCTGGCAATGAGCGGCTGGAACTCTATTCATTCGGTCGTCAACGAAGACCGGTTCTGGGAAGTCATTGAGCAACTTAAAGAAGCCGGCGCCGAAGGCATACTGGTGGTACCTATTGAAAAAATGATCTTATGAAAGTTGTGATAAATCCACCCCGCCAGGAATGGAAATCGCTGCTGAAGCGGCCGGGGAAGAAGTTTAAAAAGATAGAGGAAATCGTGGCCCCTATCCTGAAAAAGGTGAAGAAAAAAGGCGATAAAGCCCTGCGTCATTTCGCCCAGGAATATGACCATGTGGAACTCGACGAGCTTCAGGTGAGTGAAGAGGAGATTTATAAAGCCGAAAGCAAACTCAGCCGTAAACTCATAGAAGCTATGAAAGTGGCTTACAGCAACATTGAGCAGTTTCACGCAGCCCAGCGCGAGAAGATCATCAAGGTAGAAACCATGCCCGGTGTGCTGTGTATGCGCAAAAGTGTACCCATCAGCAAGGTAGGACTGTATGTGCCCGGCGGATCGGCTCCCCTGCTTTCTACCGTGCTGATGCTGGGCATTCCTGCCACCCTTGCCAAGTGCAAAGAGATCGTGCTCTGTACGCCCAGCGACAGCCAGGGAAAGGTCAATCCGGCCATTCTATATGCTGCCCGGCTGGTTGGTATTAATAAAATATTCAGCATTGGGGGCGCCCAGGCGATCGCTGCGATGGCTTATGGCACAGAGTCTGTACCCAAAGTGTATAAGATATTCGGCCCGGGCAACCAATATGTGACAGTTGCCAAGCAACTGGTCAGCAAACAGGGCGTCGCCATCGATATGCCTGCCGGCCCCTCGGAAGTAGCCATCTTGGCCGACGAAAGCGCCCACCCGGCGTTTATAGCTGCCGATCTGCTCTCCCAGGCTGAACACGGCACCGACAGCCAGGTGTTGCTGGTGACAACACAAGCCAAACTGGTGGAGAAAGTCAAAAAAGAATTAGACAAACAGCTAAAAGACCTGCCTCGCCGACAGATGGCCGGGCAGTCGCTGGAGAATAGCCTGAGTGTGGTGGTCAGCAGCCAACAGGAAGGCATAGACCTGCTCAACGAATACGGGCCGGAGCACTTGATCATCGCCACCAAAGACCCACACGAAGTCATGTCTTACATTGTCAATGCCGGGTCGGTATTTTTAGGGCATTTCACCCCTGAGGCAGCGGGCGACTATGCTTCGGGCACGAACCATACGCTGCCTACCCACGGGTATGCCAAAGCCTACAGCGGCGTTTCTCTGGATAGTTTTATCAAGAAAATTACCTACCAGGAAATCACAGAGAGCGGTTTGAAGCAGTTAGGTCCCACGGTAGAAATACTGGCCGAAGCCGAAGAGCTCATGGCACATAAGCGCGCTGTTTCTGTGCGCCTGAAATACCTGTCGGAGCGATAAAGCCATGAGATGGCAAAAAAAAAGCAGGAATTTCCCGCTTTATTTGCTTTAGTACCTGTTGTTAAAGGATTTGTAGTTGTTACCTCCCCCCCTTTCTTCACGGGGTCTTGCTTGTTTCACTACGATCTCGCTACCGTCGAATTCTGCTTCGTCTAATTGGTCGATCGCCGATTTGGCTTCGCTATCGTTGGTCATTTCAACGAAACCGTACTTTTTCGAGAAACCGGTTTCCCGGTCGATAATAACTTTGGCGGAAGACACTTCGCCAAATTGACTAAACAGCTCATGCAGATCGTCGTCTGTGGTCTCTGAGCTTAATTTTGCTACAAAAATGTTCATTAGATTGGTAAATTACTGAAAAGATAAGCGGCAAAAGTAGCTATAAAATAGGAAGGATGATAATAATCGCCCGTAAAACTCAAATATATTTTTTGGAAAGCGCGACGGGCAGGTTCCTTTGCTGTAGTGTCAGGATTTGCTCCAGGTCTTTCAGGCTGGCAGCGGGTCCATATTGCCAAGGGTTATTTTTCATAAATCTCGAGGGGCAAATCGTCCGGGTCGGCAAAGAAAGTAAATTTTTTGCCGGTGATCTCATCGGTTCTGATAGGTTCTACCGTTACGCCGCGGGCTTCCAGGCTGGCTTTCGCCTGTGCCACGTCTGCTACCTCAAAGGCCAGATGCCGCAAGCCGGCCGCTTCCGGTCGCGAAGGTCTTGCCGGCGGGTCAGGAAAAGAGAAAAGCTCCAACTGGTACAGTCCATTGACCGCCAGGTCCAGCTTATAGGAGTTACGGCTGGCTCTGAAAGTCTCTTTGATGATTTGCAAACCTAAAATTTCCGTATAAAACTGTTTGGACTTTTCATAATCCGAAGCAATGATGGCAATGTGGTGGATCCGTTGGATGGATAGCATAACAGATGTACTTTTGAAAAATGATGGTACGAATGGCAAAGATATAGTTTTTGAAGATATGAAGTAAGAGGTAAGAAATATGAGGTATGAGGTATGAGGTATGAGGTATGAGGTATGAGGTATGAGGTATGAGGTATGAATGTACTTCCTACTCCCGTCTCCCGTCTTCAAACTTCCTACTTCCGTCTTCCTGCTTTCAAAGAAAAAAATATTTACCTAATATTGTTGCCACCACTAAAAACATTTAGACACTATGCATGCTACCGCTCGTATCTCCCACATCATACAATTTGTCTGCAAACGCTGCCTTCTAAGCCTGATCATTTTCAGTTTTGCGCAATGCCAGTCCGGCGAAAACAAACAGGAAACCGAAACGGTCACCGAAGCACCCCAAGACGTGCTGAACGAATCTCCGGAAGCCTTCAACCAGCGCATGGAATGGTGGCGCGACGCTAAATTCGGCATGTTTATCCACTGGGGACTGTACGCCGTACCGGCCGGTATCTACCAGGGCAAAGAAGTAGAAGGGATTGGCGAATGGATCATGGATAAAGCAGAGATTCCTGTAGAAACGTATGAAGCCTATGGCAAACAATTCAACCCGGTTAAGTACGATGCCGACCGCTGGGTACAGATTGCCAAAGACGCCGGGATGAAATACATTGTCATCACATCCAAACACCACGATGGCTTTGCGCTCTGGGATTCTAAGGTCAC
>JBBSNI010000314.1:0-7171 GCA_038232695.1 Cytophagales bacterium | reverse complement strand
GTACCTACCGAGACTTTGGCAGTAAGCCCTTCCAAAAACTCCCACTCACCGTAGATGTTTCCTAACAAGCGAAGCATGGTACTTTCCCTGACTTGTTCCTTTGCGGTTGCCACAGGATTAGGTGTGATAACGCCCGGAGTGTTGACTGGTGTATATTCTCCTAATGCCTCATTTTGGTAAACAGGCAAAACTGGATTGAATTTCATACCTCCTGAAACTACCCCTGATTGCCCGCCAACGTCAGTAACAACCGCATTTGAATGTGTCCTGCTTACATTCAGGTTAGTTCCTATCCTGAAGCGCTCACTTACATTACGGGTTAAGTTTATTCTACCGGAATAACGCTTAAAGTCGGAATTAATAATCACACCCTGCTGGTCAAAGTAATTGGCAGAAACTGAATAATTGGTTTTCTTATCCCCTCCGGAGAAAGTAAGCTGATAATTTTGTATTGGTGCTGCCCTGAACACTTCGTCCTGCCAATCCGTACCTTCAGGATTATTTCTGATTTCAGCCAACTGATCTGCATCATATACCGGATTTAAGCCATCGTTGGTATAGGCTTCATTCACCAGGTCAGCGTACTGGGCCGCATTCATTACGTCAATTTTCCTGACCACGTTCTGCGTTCCGTAGTAGGCATCAAAAGTGATCTGATCCCCGCCTTCTTTACCGCTTTTGGTAGTAATTAGCACTACGCCATTGGCTGCCCGCGCCCCGTAAATAGCGGTGGCAGAAGCATCTTTTAAAATTTCAATGGATTCAATGTCAGACGGATTGATGGTAGCCAGTCCGCTCAATTGGGCATTGCCACCGGTATTGCCATAGCCGGAGCCGTTGTAAACCGGAAATCCATCAATCACATATAAGGGTTCATTGCCTCCCTGCAGGGAACTACCTCCGCGAATACGAATGGAAGCGACGGCGCCCGGCATACCGGAGGTTTGGGTCACCATGACGCCGGAGGCTCTGCCTACCAAGCCTTGATCAATAGAAGTAATGGGTGTTTGCTGAATTTCATTGGCTTTTACGGAAGATACGGCGCCTGTGAGGTTGCTTTTCTTCTGCGTTCCGTAACCTACTACGACAATTTCTTCCAGCGACTTAATGTCTGGCAGCATGACTACATTAATCTCCGTTTGATTGCCTACTACGATTTCTTCAGATGTAAAGCCTATAGAACTAAACACCAGGACACTTTCGGCATCGGGTACTTCAATCGTATAGTTTCCATCCACATCGGTGACCGTACCGGTAGTCGTTCCTTTTACCAGTACATTGACACCCGGTAGCCCGCCCCCTTCTTCTTCAGAGGTCACCTTACCGCTAATGTTGATCGTCATGCTCACGATCTTTTCCTCTACCGTATTTGCTTCATCTTTCTCGAGCTTGCCCACGTGAATGTACTCATTGACCCTCTTGAATTTCAAAGCAGCGATTTTGGAGATTTCCCGTAATACATCGGCCAGCGAGACATCGTCACCCTGCAAACTGATTCGCTGCCTGAGGTTGATCCGTTTTTCATTATAGGCAAAAGAAAATCCCGTTTCCTGGCTGATCGTATAGAATACGTCCGTGATACGCCGGTTATCGGCATCGATAGAGAGGTAGATATCCTCTATGCTCTTTTTTTGCCACTGTACAGGCAGATCGCTGGCGATAAGCATACAGGAAAATACGGCTTGCAGGACGAATCCTGCCAGTACCTGCCTGGGCAAGGTGACCCATTGAAAGTGTAAGGTTGTTTTCATTGCTTTACATTTAGGTTTATTCAATAATGACTTTATCGTCTTGAAGGGTATAAGTAAAATCGGAGGAAAAGCTCATCCCTTCCAGCACTATTTCCAGGCTTGGATTGTCGTAACGTCCGGTAAAACCGTCGGTAATAGGCTGGGTACGATGTATGATAAAATCCACGCCATACCATCGCTCCAGTTTTTGGACGATCTCATCAAAGGAAGCATTTTGAAGCAAAAGGAGCCCATCTTTCCATGCCAGCAGTTCATTAGGGTCAAAGTTCTTTTTTTCAATAGAGCCGGTTTTATGATTGACCTCTACCATTTCCCGGGGTTGAAGTTGGCTCGCCTGCCTCCCATACTCTTTGCTTTTTTTCTCCACCCACACAGCGCCACTCGCCACAGCGACAGCCATATTTTCTTCAAAAGGGAATGCCTGTACATTAAAGGAAGTACCCAGCACGCGGATTTGTACCGCTCCGGCTGTGACCACAAACGGATGCAAGGTATCCCGTACCACCTCGAAAAAAGCTTCCCCTACCAGCTTTACTTGCCTCGACTGTACAAAATCTTCTGAATACTCCAGGTAGCTTTCAGCATTCAACTTCACCCGGCTTCCGTCAGGAAGGGTGATCAGTGATTTTTGTCCGCGAGGAGTACGCTTGGATATGATGGCTGCCTGGGCATTTTCAGCAGGCTTATCTGCACCTGGGTGGTCATTGTACCATACGAACGATAGGGTAGCGCCCAGGACTAAAAGGATCACAGCAGCGACACGCCGCCCGTAATGCCAGAAACCATCCCCGTGTTCCCTTGGAATCAGTACGGACTCTTTTTGATCCAATCCGAGTTGCGCCGCAATCTTTTCAAAAGTTTGCTCCTGGTTCTGAATGGTGGGCGTATACTTACCTTTGTGCCATGCGTCCTTCAGGCGATAGAACAACAGCTCGTTTTCAGAAGATAGGTCCAGCCATGCTTGCAATGATTGCGCTTCTTCCCGGTTGATTTCTCCGGAGAGTTTTTTAGCGATCAGGTTTACATAGGAGGTCATGTTTTATCCTTTTGTAGTATGAAACCACAGAAAGTACAGTTACCCCCAAAGCAAATAGAGAATTTTTTTAAAAAAGTTGTGTGAAATGTAAAAAATAGGTAATAAGAAAGTAAAGAATAGGCTGAAATTAATAAGGTCGTAAAATATTTATAGTACGTGACAAAACTTCGCAGAGTTAGACAGACCGGAGGTCTGCCAATAACCCACACGATCGCTCCACGACGGACACAGAGGCTCGTGTGGGTTATACAACGGCTTCCAGCCGCGTAAGAGTTTCTGGAAAGTTTTGTCACGTACTATATCCCGATGTACCCAACCATACCAACAGGTACCATAAGGAAGTATAAGCAGGGTTTACGTTGACCTATTGATATGCGTCCAAGGCTGCTTTGATTTTCTTGAGGGCAATACACATCTGGTTTTCTACCGTCTTGGGAGCGAGATCGAGCAGTTGGGCTACTGCTTTATAGCTCATCCCATCTTCCCGCACCAGCCTGAAGATCATCTCACATTTTTCGGGTAGTTGGCTAACTGATGCCTCAATGTGAGCAGCCAACTCTTTGGCAAGGAGCAGGTTTTCCGGCTGGTTGTATTCAATACGTCTGCTCTTTGGGGTGCTATCTTCTGCATCATGTAGTTTTGACTCTCTTTTCAAATAAGTCAATGCCTGGTTCTTGACCGACTGGAAGAAATAAAAATCAAGCTGTTCTATTTCCGGCAGCCTTTTACGGTTGTTCCATATCTTCAGAAACACATCAGACACCAGTTCTTCACTCAGCACATCCGATCTGACGTAATAAAACGCCAAACGATAGAAGCGGGGATAACACGCATCAAAAAACTGTTTGAAAACCCTGCTGTCGTCGGCAGCCATCGCCTGAATCCATTGTCTGATTTTGTCCAACCCAGCCTTTGTTTGGTTAGGAAAACAAGCTAACACTTAATTTCATATTTCACAATGACTTACCTCCTGCTCTTTTCGTTTTCTTTTTACTTCTGCGTATCATTGTTGTCTGAACGCTATTACAACCGCTTACCATGATGCCAGACTCCTCTTCCTCGCGGCGTAATTTTATTAGAAAAGCCGGTATATTGTCAGGCTTGCCCTGGCTGCCTTTTTCTCATGAAAACCTGTATGCTGCACCACCACAACCTAAAGCTATGAAAAAAATAACCATAGAATCCGTCAACGCTAACTTCGAGCGGGAGCCGCTGGCCAAACCTTTCGGCTTCAAGGGAGGCTACATGACGGAAGTATGGCAGACCGTCGCCCGGATGCAAAGCGCCTCCGGGCAGCACAGCATTGGGTTGGGCACACAAAATATACTGTGGTCTGATGCCAAAGTCTTTGCCCAACACTCCGAAAATGGCGGCAATGCCCTCATGTTTGCCCTGTCTGAGTTTGCTTTGCAACAAGTAAAGGGACAGTCTTTTACCTCGCCCATCGAGCTACTGGATGGTTTATGGAAAGAGGTCTATGCTTATGGTAAAAAGATCACAGGCAACCCCAACCTGAGAGAGACGTTTGCGCTGAACGCTTTGGTAGGCTTTGACAATGCCGCCTGGCTGCTCTACGCTTACGAGAATAACATCAAAGACTTTGACACGATGGTGCCTGAAAAATACCGCCCGGCTGTAGCCCAGCATCACCGGAAAGTAGTCAGCGTACCGGCTTTTTCGTACGCCACGCCGGTCTCGGAGATGAAAAAGTTGGCAGAAGAAGGCTATTTTCTGATGAAACTCAAGCTGGGCCACCCGGGCTCGCAGGCTGAGATGCTGCAAAAAGACATGGACAAGTTCACCGAGATCCACCAGGCGATCGGGCAGCGGGAGACGCCCCATACCGCCGACGGCAAGATTCCTTACTACCTGGACCTGAACGGACGCTACGCTTCCAAAGAAAGCCTGGTGCGGCTGCTGGACCATGCCCGCAAGATCGGTGCTTTTGAGCAGATCATCGTGGTGGAAGAACCTTTTCCGGAAGAAAATACCTCGCGCGTAGATGACGTGGGCGTGATGGTCGCCGCCGACGAAAGCGCCCACACGGATACCGACGTGCAGGAAAGGATACAGATGGGTTATGGCGCTATTGCCCTCAAACCTGCTGCCAAGACCATGAGCATGACCCTGAAGATGGCCAAGCTTGCCGTAGGCAAAAACATCCCCTGCTTCTGCGCCGACCTGACGGTGAACCCTATCCTGGTAGACTGGAACAAAAATGTAGCAGCCCGCCTGCCTGCCCTGCCCGGCTTTGAAGGCATGGGACTCATGGAAAACAACGGCCACCAGAACTACAAACACTGGCAGCAGATGATGCGCTATCACCCTTATGCCGAGGCTCCCTGGACAAAGGCTACCGACGGCGTGTTTGTGCTGGGCGAAGACTTTTACCAACGCAGCGGCGGTATTTTTGCGCTTTCTGATCATTATCAGGATTTGTTTGGTAAATCCTGATAGTTGATTTTTGACCCAAAATCCCGGATGCCAAACAGGAATACAAAGATTGCTTGTTGAGAAGTATCACCCATTCTAATAATTGCGTTATCTTTGAACAGAACTTAAAAATCAGAAAAATGGAAACAATTGCTGCCAGAAAGTATGCTATCATAGAAAAGGTGATGCATCTAAGCGAAGAAGAGCTTACCGAACTGGAAGTATCTCTTACTAAATTTTCAGAAGAACCCGTCAGTATTGAGCAGTACAATCGTGAATTAGAACAGTCTGAAGCTGAGATTGAGCGAGGTGAGTATATTACTCATGAGGAATTAAAGAAACAGATGAAGTCATGGTAGTATTTCCGCCTGTAATTTGGAACCTAAAGGCTAGCCAGGCGCTCCGTCGTTACTATGAACATATCTGGAAAGAATCACCTCAAAATGCAAGAAACGTACAGCAGGGAATAACCAAACTGGTAGATCAACTGCCGGAAAACCCCGAACGTTATCCATTAGATAAGTACAAGCAAAATAATCCCGGCAATTACCGGGCGTTTGAAAAGTTCTCTTTGCGGATTGCCTACCGCCACAGCGAAAAAGAAATCCGTATCTTGCAAGTTCGGCACGTAAAGCAGCAGCCAAAGCTCTACTAAAGTTCTATTGTCAAGTCTGGCATATAGTCGATCTTTAGATGAGTATCTGTTAAAACAGGAACAATTTACCGGCAGATTGTAGATGAATGACAAGAAATTCACCCATACTTTTTGTCCTTATCGCTCAGGCTTGTATCTTTAGAGGCTCATACTTTCTTTTACACAACCAGACATCTATGAAAATCTTCACTCTTTTTTTATCGCTCAGCCTGCTCACCTGGGCTTGCCAGCCCCAAACGGCTGACCAGGAAACCGGCGCAGCCGCCGATTCTACTACTGCTATGAACACTGCCGCTGCCGAGGGAGACCAGGATAATACCCTGACCGCCCGGGAAAAACAGGAAGGCTGGGCACTGCTCTTCGATGGGCAGTCTACCGACCAGTGGCGCGGCGCTTCTATGAAGCAGTTTCCCGAAAAGGGCTGGGAAATCCAGGATGGCGTACTGATGGTCAGAGAATCCGGCGGGGCAGAATCCCGCAATGGCGGCGATATTGTCACCAAAGAAGAGTATGGCAACTTCGACCTCAAACTGGACTTTAAGATCACGGAAGGGGCCAACAGCGGCATCAAATACTTCGTGACGGAAGAACACCCCACCGAAGGGTCCGCCATTGGCCTGGAATATCAAATACTGGACGATGAGCGGCATCCTGATGCCAAACTGGGCAACAATGGCAAAGGTACCCGCACGGCAGGCTCGCTCTATGACCTCATGGCCGCCCAAGACAAAACCATGAATCCCATCGGCGAATGGAACCACGCCGAGATCATTGTCAACGGCAAGCACGTAGAGCACTGGCTCAACGGCAAAAAAGTGTTAGAATACGAGCGCGGCAGCGATGCCTACCAGAAAATGGTCAAGAACAGTAAATACAGCAAATACAAAAACTTCGGTCTGGCCGACGAAGGGCATATCCTGTTGCAGGATCATGGCAACCGGGTGTATTTCAAAAATATTAAGATCAAAGAACTGCCCGCTTCCTGAACGTAGCGTGCTTCATTATTTTCCATCTTTTTATTTTTTATAACTATGAAAGCAACCAATCATCCCCGCAGGGATTTTATCAAGAAATCAGCCCTGGGCGTAGCAGGGCTAAGCACGGCTTTTTCAGCCAGCAGCTATGCCAACATCTTAGGTGCCAACGACCGTGTACGGGTAGGCATCATCGGGTTTTCCCACCGCTTCGAGGATTCTCTGTTTCCGGCTTTTAAGCAACATGCCGGCGAAATGAACTTTGATTTTGTAGGTGTATCCGACATCTGGAACCGCCGGCGGGAAGCAGGTGGCGCCGTGC
>JBBSNI010000313.1:0-7179 GCA_038232695.1 Cytophagales bacterium | reverse complement strand
GTGCTCGCATTCGGAGGTTTGTATGTTTCGCAACTCAAAACTACTGGATTGCGAGCACACTTTTTATTTAAGTCCCCAAAAACGTCACGTAAATAGGAATATGGATTGAACAGCCTACATCTAAACATATCCATCAGCTAAAAATAGCCTCCTGGCTGTATCTGTTCCTGTACGCCACCGGCGACAGACCCGTGATTTTTTTGAATACCGTTCTGAAAGCTTTGGGATCAGCGTAGCCTACCTCGTACATGACTTCACTCACATGCTTGCTGCTGGTTTCCAGGCACTTTTTGGCTGCCTCCATTTTCACCCGCTGAATGTATTCCACCGGTGTGTTGTGGGTAGCTTGCTTAAAACGTCTTTCAAAGTTACGTCGTCCGATTGCAAACTTTGAAGCCAGGTCTTCTACCAATATTTTGTCGGCTACATGCTTCTCGATAAACTCCTGCGCTTTTTTGACCGGTTCATCCGTATGTTCTTTTTGTCCCTGAAAAATGATGAAGGAAGACTGAACCTGCCGTTCTATTTCTATGGCAAACACTTTGGCTGAAAGAATGGCCATAGCCCGGCCTGCATATTTCTCTACCAGGTACAAAATAAGATTCATATAAGAGAAAGCACCTCCGCTGGAGTAAATGCCCTGTTCGTCTGTGATGATCTTATCCGTCACCAGGTGCACATCGGGAAACATTTTTCTGAAGTCAGGGGCTGCCAGCCAGTGCGTAGCACACTTCTTTCCTTTGATCAGACCGGTCGCGGCAAGCAAAAAAGCACCCAGGCAAAGGCTGGCTACTTCTGCCCCCGCCCGGTGATGTTGGATGATCCAGGGAATGAAAGCCCGGTTCTTTTCCAAAGCCTGCCCGATCTCTCCGTCAAGGGCCGGTATGATGATCAGGTCTGTCTGGCGGACCTCTGCCAACAGCAGGTCGGTATGCACCGTAAATAAGCCGTTGCCCAAGCGTGTCTCTTTCGTAAGCCCTACCAATTGTACTTTGAACAAGGAGGGCACTCCTTTGGCTTTACAAAATTTGTTGACTTCCGTCAGTATCTGGCGGGTGCCTTCCAGGCTACCCAGAATAGCTCCTTCGGGAACCAGGATAGATATGTGTTTCATATGATACAAAGTGAAGAATGTCGTAAACAACCTTAAAGCTGTCGCATTTACACCCCCTACAATCCGGCGACACATATTACATTTGCAATGTACTTAAAATAAGATTATATACTTACAATAAGAACAAAAGAATGATAGAAGTTTTTAAAACCCAGGTAAAAGATCAGGTGCAGGCGCGCAATCTCACAGACTATATACACAGAAGGTTCAGAAATTACCAGGCTAATTTTGACCTGGACGACTGTGACAAGATCCTGCGGGTGGAATGCCTGACCGGACCTGTACAGTCCCTTTTTCTGATCCGTTTTTTGAAAGATTTAGGCTGTCAGGCGGAAATCTTACCTGATGAGCCACCCGTGTTCAGCGATCCTGTAAACAGTATACAAATACATTCATATACCCTTTAAACCCACAAAATCATGGCAACCCTTCATCCTTACCTGAACTTTAACGGCAACACCGAAGAAGCTTTTAACTTTTACAAATCAGTCTTTGGCGGCGCGTTTGCCGCTCTGCAACGCTACAAAGAGACCCCTGATGCAGACAAAATGCCGGTGCACGAACAAGAGAAAATCATGCATGTGGCGCTACCCATAGGAGAGACGATGCTGATGGGCACGGACATACCGGAATCTATGGAAAAAGTGACCTTCGGTACCAACTTCTCTATTTCCATTGACACCAAAAGCAAAGCGGAAGCGGACAAACTATTCCAGTCGCTTTCGGCAGGCGGACAGGTCACCATGCCGCTGGAACAGGCCTTCTGGGGCGCTTATTTCGGTATGCCGACTGACCGCTTCGGCATTCAATGGATGATCAACTACGACGAGCAACCACCGCAGTAGCAGATCGTGTATAGAAGTTATGGCAGTTGACATGCTTTGCCAAGCTTGGTAGAGCATGTTCAATGTTTGCTAACACACATACAAAGGCATACTTTTTTTCTGAAATCTCCCAAAAATCTGTAAAACACATTACATTGGACGCTGTATTACAGATAAACACAGGGATGCGTTTATTTGGTTGTTAAGCGTTATGCAGACGAACTAGAGAATATATTTAACCGAAAATAAAGAAATATGACAACAAAAGAGCTTCTTGACTTTTACTACAAAGGATTTGCAGAAAAGTCAAATTGGGAAAGTGTAATCGCAGACAACTTTCAATATATCGGTGGAGATATGACCAAGACTGAACCAATCATTGGGAAACAAGCATATATTGAAGTTATTAAACGATTCTCTCAAGTATTTAAAACTATGAGCGTGAAAGAGATGATTATACAAGGCGACCATGCTTGTGTAATTGGAAACTATGACTTACGATTTCCAAACGGACAAGAAATGAACGGAAATGTTGCCGAACATTGGACTGCAAAAAACGACAAACTACAATCCTTGACAATTTATTTTGACACTTTGACCTTTGCTAATAATTCAAAATAACTTAATGTCCTATGGCTTACGACACCAAACTTGCCGCCAGAATTAGGGAATACCTCGCTAATTTCCCCAGATTAAAAGTTGAAGAGAAGAATTTGAATATTGGGTCAATTTATGTTTGAACTTTAACGAGAAAGCTAAAAATTGAAAGCAAATGAGTGGTTATTTTTGCCCTTACAGTATTGGCGTGGATGCTGCTGGAACGACTAATTTTCGTAAAAAAACATGCTAACCTTACCGTCGCTGCTTTCTTCTCCAATGACCGATCACCGCCCTGATCTCGCCGTAGCTTACGCCATCGCCTAATTGTTCTTTCAGCGGGCTTAGGGCAATGTCGCCATGTGTACGGATGGCTTGCTCAATGGCGGGGATCTTTTCTTTGCCCACCAGGGCAGTCACGTCCAATTCGCCTTGTTCTACGTAAAAGCCCAGGTGGCTGTAGATGGTAGAAGGCTGCAAATCCCGCTCCCTGGCAATGGCTTCCACGGATTTTCCCTGCTGAAAAAGTTGCAGGCTTTCGGCTTTGGTATCGGTGCGCTTTTCTTTCCTGCGATTTTTTTGTCTTTTGGTTCGCATGGCAGGCATCCGCGAGTCCAGCCCGTGGGTGCGCACATGCTGGTTGACCAGTTGCAGGAAAGCCTCGCCATATTTTTTGATCTTTACCTCGCCAAATCCACTGATCTGTTGCAGGTCTGCCCGGTCTATAGGCAGAAAAGCCGCCAGTTCGTGAAGCGTAGCATCGGAAAAGATAATGTAGGCAGGTACGTTTTCTTTTTGTGCCAACTCCCGGCGCAGGCTTTTCAGCACGCGCAGCAGTTCGTCTTCTACGGGAACGGCTTGCTCTGGCGCGGTGGCTTCTTCCATTTCGGCAGCTACTTTGATGAGCATCACCTTTTCTTCTCCTTTCAACACGAGCCAGCTTTTTTCGGTAAGCTGCAAGACGGGAAATTGTCCGTCTGCTTTTTTCAAATAATCCAGGTGCAGCAGATCATCCATGTAGCGATGCCATTCTTTTTTGCTCAGGTCAGCACCGATGCCGTAGGTTTTAAGCTCCTTATGCTGGTGCCAGATTTTCTCTGATTTGGACCCTCTCAAAAAGTCAATCACATACGACACGCCAAACTTCTCTTCCAGGCGGGCGACGGCCGACAGGGCTTTCTGGGCGATGATGGTGCCGTCGAATTTTTCTTCCTCGCTCAGACATACATCGCAGCTTCCGCAGTCTTCGGGAGCTTCTTCGCCAAAATAGTTGAGCAGGTATTTGCGGCGACAGGTGCGGAGTTCTCCAAACGTAGCCATTTCCTGTAGCTTTTGCAGCATCACCTGGCTTTGCTGTTCGTTGCCTTCTACTTCTACAAACCTTTGCAGTTTCATTACATCTGCGTAGCTGTAAAACAGTAAGGCGTCGCTGCGAAGCCCGTCTCGTCCGGCCCGGCCGGTTTCCTGGTAGTAGCTTTCTATATTTTTGGGCAAATCCATATGCACCACAAAGCGTACATTTGACTTATTGATGCCCATCCCAAAGGCAATGGTCGCTACGATGATCCTGATCTCGTCGCGCTGAAAGAGTTCCTGGTGTTTTTCTTTGGTATCCCTGTCCAGACCGGCATGATAGGGCTTGGCAGGAAAGCCCGCTTCGGTCAGGCGCTGTGCAAGGTCTTCGGTAGAAGCTCTGGACAGCACGTAGATGATGCCGGATTCTTCTTGTCGCTTTTCCAGAAACTGCATCAGCTTGCCATAGCTGTTGCGTTTGGCTGCCACGTGGTAATGGATGTTGGCGCGGTTGAAACTGGAAATAAATACCTCCGGCTTGTGAAGCTGAAGTTTGTCCAGAATGTCCTGCCGGGTCAGGCGGTCGGCGGTCGCCGTCAGCGCGACGGCAGGAATCTGACCCAGAGCTTTGCGTACTTCGGCCAGCATCCGGTACTCGGGACGGAAGTCGTGTCCCCACTGGGAGATACAGTGGGCTTCGTCTACGGCCAGCAGGGAGATGTTTATTTTTTTGAGAAAATCCACAAAACGGCTTTCCTGCCCCATAAGTCTTTCCGGCGCCAGGTACAACAGTTTGAGTTGACCCGCTTGCAGTTGCCGGATGATGTCCGTTTGCTCCTGATTGGTCAGCGTAGAGTTAAGGTAAGCCGCCGGAATATCGTTCAGGCGCAGCGCGTCTACCTGGTCTTTCATCAAAGAGATCAGCGGGGAGATGACCAGCGTGACGCCATCCAGCAGCAGGGCGGGGATCTGGTAGCACAGCGATTTGCCGCCGCCGGTCGGCATCAGCACCAGCGTATCCTGTCCGCTGAGGATGCGTTGTATGATCTTTTCCTGCTGAAGGCGAAAACTTTTGTATCCGAATTTGCTTTGTAAAACTTCCAGTGCTTGCTGCTTCATGGTGTTTCCTGCTTGATGATGTCCATAGCCGAAGAGGTACCGATACGGTCTGCCCCGGCTTCTATAAAGGCAACAGCCTGCGCCTGGTTTTTGATCCCCCCGGATGCTTTAATACCTACGTGGGCAGGCAACACGCTGCGCATCATCGCTACTTGCGACAATACCGCGCCCTGCATCGCAAATCCGGTAGAAGTTTTCACATAATCGGCACCGGCATCGGCACAGAGCGTACAAGCTTTCCGAATTTCTTCTTCCGACAGGTAGGCCGTCTCGATGATCACTTTTAGCAAAGCTTCATGCTCATGAACGAGCGAAGCACATTTGGCAATTTCTATCTTCACCCAGGGCATATCCGATTTAAAAGCCGAAAGGTTCATCACCATATCCAGTTCATCGGCGCCATCGTCCAGCGCTCGCTGTATTTCGGCGATCTTGGTCTCTGTCATCTGGTAGCCAAAAGGAAAGCCTATGACGGTAACCAGGCGCACAGCAGAAGAGCCCAGATCGCGTTTGGCTTTTTTTACCCAAAAAGGGGGTAAGCAAAGACCGGCAAAGCTGTGTTCTTTCGCTTCCTGCGCCATACGGTCTGCCTGCTGGTAGGTAAGCGTCGGCGAAAGATTGGTGTATTCCAGATACTGGTTCAGGTTTTTCATGCGGCTAAAATACGACATCAAAGGCTCGAAAAAAGTTTTCCAATACTATGTTTTTGGAAAAAAAGCTACCTGTTATTCCTTGAAAAATGAGCATTGAGTGCGCCCGGCGTCCGGTCGAATATTTTTTAAACACTCAATGCTCAAAGGAAAAAGCCTTAGAAAGGAAGATCATCTGCTACGGCAGCTTTGGCTGTAGCGGGCTTTTCTTCTTTAGCCCCCAACATCAGGATATCGCTGGCCACTACTTCGGTGATATAACGCTTCACGCCTTGTTTGTCTTCGTAGCTGCGGTACGTCAGCTTGCCTTCTATGGCCACTTGTTTGCCTTTGTCCAGCCACTGGCTTACTGTTTCTGCCAGCTTGCCCCAACAGATGACCTGGTGCCACTGCGTATCGGTTACTTTTTCACCTTTGTTGTTCTTATATGTCTCGGAGGTCGCCAGCGAAAACTGTGCTTTCACATTACCGCCCTCAAACTGTCTTACTTCAGGGTCTTTACCCAAGTGACCGATCAACTGTACACGATTTCTTAACTGATTCATGAGAGTAAAATTTAAGTGAACGAATAAATTTGTTTTGATGAAGCAAAGGTAGGACAGCCGGAAACAAAGAGTCGGTTGTTAAACATTTACAGACGACTATAAGCGTTTGTAAACGTTTGTAAACGGATAAAAGAGCTTACTTTAACAAAAGTTTATGCAAGTCTTTATCATAAAAACAGGCAACTCTAACGGAAATGATCAGCTTTTGATGGACGATATGAAGAAGAGTGGTGAGATAATGAAATATGAGTCATACCATTGAATCTCAATACTTCATTTCACTACCAGCTACCAGCGATGGGCTTCAAGCCCATCGCTGGTGAACTAAAGCTGTTATTTGTTTTCTTCATCGAAACTTATCATCACAACGAAACCCCCCGTTTCCACGGAATAAAATCATCCTGCCCCAGGGCAACGGCTTTGGGCGTATATTCCCCGCTGGCGGTTCTGATAATATATGCTAATATCTCTTCTCCTTTGCTGGCAATGGTATCTCCCCCGGTGATGATGGTGCCGGCGTCGATGTCAATAATGTCCGCCATTTTTTTAGCCAGCGTCGTGTTGCTGGAAATCTTTAGCGTGGGTGCTACGGCATTACCCGTAGGTGTACCCAACCCAGTGGTAAACAAGATCACGTTGGCGCCGGAGCCTGCCAGCCCTGTGGTGGATTCCACGTCGTTGCCGGGCGTACAGAGCAAATTCAAACCAGGTTGGGTGACTGGCTCGGTATAGTCCAACACCGCCGTTACCGGCGAAGTACCTCCTTTCTTGGCGGCACCTGCCGATTTGATCGCGTCGGTGATGAGTCCGTCTTTGATGTTGCCCGGCGAGGGGTTGGCGTCAAAGCCGCTGCCGACGGCTTCGGCACTGGCGCTGTAGGCACGCATGATGCCCACAAACTTTTCTGCCGTCGCCGCGTCTACACAACGGTCGGTAAGCTCCTGCTCTACGCCGCAAAGCTCCGGGAATTCTGACAAAATCACCGCCCCGCCCAATGCCACGACCAGGTCAGCCGCATGGCCTACCGCCGGGTTAGC
>JBBSNI010000312.1:0-7235 GCA_038232695.1 Cytophagales bacterium | reverse complement strand
TAAAGCTCATCTCCTATAAAATCAAAGCGCGCTACTTTTGCTACCGGTAATTTCTGTATATAGTTTCCCAAAAGATCAAAAACCAGGATTTCATGCGCCTGGTCGCCGACATACACATGGTGCTGGTATTCCTGTACCTGGCTGATGCGGTGGTTTTCGCTGAGATAAAACCGGGCGGGCGTAGAGACGATCACATCCTGCAAAGCAGGGCGGTACTTTTCCAGCCGCACCTGGGAAGCGTTCCACAACCAAATGCCCTGGTCCGAAGAAGGCGCCGCCTGGCTGTAAAAATCTGTCGCAGGCAACGGATAGAAAGCAGACGGCTCTAACTGGCGGTCAAAATATTGAAACTGCTGGGAGGCGGCATAAAAGGCAAACAGCCGCAGCGACTGCCCGGCGTCCAAGGTGGTCGCTGCTTCCGGGGCCGTTGGCGTGACCCTGGCCAGTTCTTCTCCCTGGGTATTGTATTTCAGGATAACTCCGCCAGCGGTCTGAACATAGACGTTGCCGGGTAAGCCGGCAGTTATACTGACCGGGCGGGCAAGTGATACGCGGGCGACAAGGTTGTACTGCTGAGCGGGCAGCGGCAGCGCCGGAAAAACCGCCAGCACAAGCAGAAAGCATATTTGCCAGGGTAAGCAGGAACGGCTTGTCATAGCTGATGGCGGAAGGAGCTTACGGTCTGTTCAAAAGTCCGGAGATGGAAATGCTGCCCGTCAAATTCGCCAAAGGTATAAGCCGACACCCATTCGCCCAGGTTGATATAGCGGCTGTGGTCGTGCAGCGGGATGTCCAGCGGCAGGTGGCGGTGGCCGAACACATAGAAGTCATGGTGTTGCTTCTGTTCAATCTCCAGGCAATGCTGGTAAATCCATTCTTTGTCTTTTCCCTGGAACGACTCATCTTTTTTCAGGTTCTTCTTCCGGCTGCTTTTCGACCAGTATTGCGCCAGGCGTATCCCCATATCGGGATGTATGGCAGAAAAAAGCTTCTGGCAGGTTTTGGCGCGAAACACTCTTTTGATCAGCTTGTAGGTATAATCTGCCGGTCCCAACCCATCGCCATGCCCGATGTAAAACTTTTTGTCGTTGAGCGCCAAAGACACCGGATGGCGGCTAACGGGTATGTCTAATTCCTTGGGGAAATAATCAAACATCCACATATCGTGGTTGCCGGTGAAGAAATAAATGGGCAAGCCCTGGTCTCTGAGCGAAGCCAGCTTTCCTAAAAAACGAATATATCCTTTGGGAACTACCTGTTTGTATTCAAACCAAAAGTCAAACTGGTCGCCCAGCAAAAAAAGCATGGCGGCATCGTGGCGGATGTTTTCCAGCCAGCGAATAATTTTGTCTTCCCGCTGGCGGCTGCTCTGAGCATCCGGCGCCCCCAGGTGAAAGTCCGAAGCAAAGTATACTTTTTGGTCAGCAGGAATCCGTACAGGTTGTTGAAGCTGTTCTATAGACATAGTACAGGCAAAGGTACAACGAAACAGGTAAGGAGCTATATGATTTTATTAGGGATGTTGGGGGGTATCGTGTTAAAGTGTTAGCGTGTTAAAGTCCGCTGCTGAGGTGCTACTGAATATTTTTTTCCCTTGAGCATTGATTATTGATTATTGAATATTTTAAACACTCAATATTCAATAATCAATGCTCAAGGGAAAAACAAAACCCTATTGATAGGGCAGCGTTGCTACCTGAACACCTGTCTACCAAGTAATTTCACTCTCAATCGTCGCCGCTTCTTTGCATCTCCCCTTCAAAAGAAGTGAGTTGCGCCTGCACCTCGTTCCATTGCGCTTTAAGCTGCCGGTAACGATCATAGGCATCCTTTCCCGGACGCTGGTCGGCCTGCTCCAGCATAGAACGTAGATAGCTGAGTTGATCAATCAGCATGGGTTGCCGATATGTGCCTTCTTCCGTGACCAACTGATCTTGTATGTTAGCCAGTTGCCGGTCTTCTTCTTTATATTTTTGCGGAGTGCCGCCCTTATTGTTCTTTTTGACGAGTGCCGCCAGGGTTTTCCTTCTTTTCTCGATCTTAGCCGCTGCCTGTTTGGTCGTGTCTTCCAGATCAATAATATTCTTCACCAATTTAACCTGCGCCTCGATGTCTTCCTCACTTATTTCCTGGTATTGCAGGCGCGGGTCAGCCAGTATTGCAAAGCTTTGGGCGAATGTCTGCCCATCCACCGTAAGGCGTACCTGGTACGTGCCAGGACTGGCCATAGGACCGTTTTGGTAGCTTTTACCGGCGTCTTCGTCCCAGGGACCAGGATATTGCATATTCCAGCGGAAACGATGGGCGCCGGCGGTAGTATCCAGCACCGCCTGCGCTCCCCGCTCATAAAAGCCGGTCGCCATGTCGGGCTGCGCTTTCTTAGTCGTATCTTTCACTTGCTTGCCGCTAAAAGAACGTATGCGTTGTTGGTTGGCATCCAGAATGTCCAGGGTCACCTTACCGGGTTTTGTTTTTAGCACATAATCTATGATGACGGAAGTCTCGGGATAATAAGGAATATGATCTGCGTCCGTCTCCCGGTAACGATAGCGGTAAGCATCCTGAGGTTTGAACAGAAAAGCCGTGGAAGCTTTTTTAGCGGCTGCCCACTGATGCAGGGGCGAGATATTATCCAAAATCCAGAACGAACGCCCCATCGTAGATAAGAGCAGATCGTTGCGGAAAACTTTGATGTCTGTCACAGGGGTCACCGGCAGGTTTTGCTGAAAAGGTTGCCAGTGCCGGCCATCATCCAGCGAGACAAACAGACCGTACTCTGTGCCTGCATACAGTATGCCTTCTACCTCCGGGTCTTCCCGCACTACACGGGTAGGAAAGTCTGCCGGAATGCCATTCTTGCCATCGGTGAGCAGCGTCCAGCTTTTTCCATAGTTCAGAGTTTTATAAATATAAGGACGCCAGTCGCCTAACTGGTAGAGCAGGATGGCAGCATACGCTTTGCCTGCCTGGTGCGGCGAGGGCTCCACACAATCTACCCGTCCCCCTTTGGGCAGCCCTTGCGGTGTTACATCTTGCCAGTTTTTACCGCCATCGCGCGTCACATGCACCGGACCGTCGTTGGCGCCAACCCAGATAACGCCTTCCTCTAAGGGAGATTCATTGATGTCGTAGATCGTACTATAGTATTCTTCACCAGTCACATCGCGGGTGATCGGTGCGCCGGACACTACCTGCTTTTTGGGGTCGTTGGCGGTCAGGTCAGGCGATATTCTTTCCCAGGTTTTGCCATCGTCGGTTGTTTTGTGCAGGTACTGCGAACCGTGGTAAACGACATCCGGATTGTGCGGGGAGACAGAGATAGGCGCTACCCGCTGGAAACGATATTCCAGGTCTTCGGGATCGTGGCCGTAAATATTAGTAGCTCCTACATAATACTGCTGTTCCTGTCCGGTGCGCTTGTCATAGACGCCAAACCGTCCTTTGCAATTAGAGTAAACGATGTTAGGGTTGCCGGGCTTGGGCACCGCCGGTCCTGTTTCACATCCGCCCACAGCCAGCCAGAAGCCTTCGGCACCGGCAGGCGTATTATAAGGAGGCAGGCTGGGTACAGCAATGGTGCTATTATCCTGCTGCCCGGCATAGATCCAGTAAGGATACTGATCGTCTACCTCCAACTGATACAACTCGGCGGTAGGCTGGTTGGTCTGGGTAGACCAGGTTTTGCCGCCATTGGTCGTTACATTTGTGCCCCCGTCGTTGGCTTGTATAAACAGGGAAGTATCTTTGGGGTGTATCCATATATCATGGTTGTCGCCGTGTGGGGTAGCCATCGTTTTCCAGCTTTTGCCCCCGTCTTTGGATTTGAAGAAGCGCGTCGCCATCGCAAAGACTACATCCGCATTCAGCGGGTTGGCTTCAATATTACAATAGTAAAAAGGACGATCCAGTAAGCCGTCGTGGTTGCTTACCAGCTTAAAAGAGCTTCCTTGGTCATCAGAACGGTAAAGCCCACCCTTTTTGCCTGGTGCTTCTACCAACGCATAGACCCGTTTGGGATCGGCAGGCGATACGGCCAGGTCAATTTTACCGATCAAGCCCTGCGGTAAGCCGTTGTTGAGTTTGTTCCAGGTATCGCCGCCGTCGGTGGATTTATAGATGCCCCCTTCCCCATCCGCGCCGCTGATGATCGTCCAGGGTTTACGCTCTGTCCTCCACAAGGCCGCATAGATCACAGCAGGATTATCGGGGGCAAACTCCAGGTCTACGGCGCCTATCGTATCGGAATGGTACAGTACTTTCTTCCAGCTTTTGCCGCCGTCGTACGTCCTAAAGACACCCCGCTGCTCGTTGGGCTGAAACGGCTGACCGATGGCTGCGACAAACACAGTATCCGGATGCTGCGGATGTATCTCTACGGCGCCGATCAATCCAGCCTCTTTTAGTCCTAAGAAGCTCCACTTTTTGCCGCCATCTACTGATTTGTAAACGCCCTTACCGGCGATTACATTAGAGCGGATACCGTCAGAACCTGTTCCTACATAAATAATGTTAGGATTGGGCTGGAAGACACTGATCGCGCCAATAGAAGGCGAGGCGAAGTAGCCGTCCGACAAGTTTTTGTAAGTGATGCCGTAATCTTCGGTTTTCCATACGCCACCGCCGGTGCTTCCCATATAAAAAGTGCCCGGCTGTGCCGTTACGCCAGCTACCGCCGTGACTCGCCCGCCCCGGGTAGGGCCTACATTTCTGAACTTTAGGGATGACAGATAGGCTGAGTCGGAAGGCAAAGGTGCCTGCTCCTGGGCATATAATGGATACAGTAAAGCAAAGAGAGCGAAGCTTAAGAGGATACGTAGTAGAAAATTCATGATGCAGGTCAGGTTTTTTGTTTACATCTGCTAAGATATTTATTTGATGGCAAAAGGCTTCATCTCCCATGAATTTCAAGCAGTAATTTATCTCTATTTGCTCTTTACCCCTCCTTTCGCAGGCTAATTTTCCATAAGGCAGTGCTACAGATGTAATGCTACACCTATTGAATAAGCTGTTATTCATCCCCCTACCCCCTTCCAAGGGGGACATTATCCCCGGCTACTGTCCCCCTTGGAAGGGGGTAGGGGGATGAAACAACGTTACTTGTTTACCATTACCTTCCAGAGAAAGCCAAGTTTCTTCATCAAATATTGTTTTCTTATTTGGAATTAATCTTAATAAGCATAACTTTGCCGCTGTTTAGAAACATTCTACTTAACCACTATCAATCCCAAAGTAATGAAAGCCTCTATATACCTGTTAATTGCCCTTTTTGGGTTGATCAGCGCCTGCAACGAAGATACTGAGCCAACATACGAATTCCCCAAAACCTACAACTTCCAAAATGTGAACTACAGCGGACAGACCACCCGCCTGAACATGCTGGAAGCCATGACTACTTATATGAAAACCGGCAACCAGGGCGCGGTGCTGGACGCGCAGCAACTCAAAAATATGTACGCCAACCAGAACAATGCGTTTGCCGATGATGCCCTGAACAGCGCTTCCAAAGACCTGAAAAGCAAAACCTTTGCACCAGACCAGCCTATGTTTGAAGGGTTTATGGAGGGTATTGCGCTGGCCAGCCAGTCGGCAGGACAGGCGGGGAGCAACGGCATCGCCGGTATCGTCACTTCCAAAGATGGCGCAAAATCTTATCTATTGACTGCTAACGGCTATGAGTACACCCAAATGATTGAAAAAGGGCTGATGGGCGCTGTCTTCTACTATCAGGCAACCGATCATTATCTGGGCGACGAGGAAATAGGACCCGCGGTAGACAATACGGAGATCGTCGAAGGAGAAGGTACCGCCATGCAGCATCACTGGGATGAGGCGTTCGGCTATCTGGGCGTCCCTACGGATTTTCCTGCCAATACCGATGCCCGCTCCTGGGGCAAATACTGCAACGACCGGGATGCTTTGCTCAAGACCAACCAGATCATGGACGCTTTTATCCGGGGAAGAGCCGCCATCGTTGCCAACGATATGGAAACGAAAAACGCTCAAATCCCCGTGATCCGCGCCACCTGGGAAAAAGTAGCGGCTGGTACTGCCATTCACTACATCAACAGTGCGCTGAACGACTTTAGCGATGATGCTTTGAGAAACCATGCCTTGTCGGAAGCCTGGGCTTTTGTGCAGTCTCTTAAATACAATCCCGAAAGAACCATCACCTTGGAGCAGATCGCTGCTATCCATCAGTTGCTGGGCGACAATTTTTATGAGGTGTCTTCCGACGATCTCACTTCCGCCAGAGACCAACTGGCAAGCTGGTATGCCATAGAAAACCTCAAAAATAATCTCTGATGAAAACAATTAGTATTTACATCGCGTGTTTTGTGCTTTTGCTCACCGCCTGTGAGGAGTCCGATACCGGAAACACAACCATCAATTTTGACCGGAAAGCCATGCTCACCCACCTGGCTGATGAATTGATCATCCCTGCTTACACAGATTTCCAAAGCCAGGCGGCTTCTATGCACACGGCAGTGCAGGCTTTTGCAGCAAACCCTGATCTGAACAATTTGCAGGCAGCAAAGTCCAGTATGCAAACCGCCTGGAACACCTGGCAGTATGTAGCTTACTTTGAATTCGGTCCGGCAATGGAAGCCAAGCTACAGGACAACTTGAATATATTTCCTGCTGATACGGTACAGGTCAAAGAAAATATGCAATCGGGAAGTTATGACCTGAATGCAGCGTCCAATGTAGATGCCAAAGGCTTCCCCGCTTTGGATTACCTGCTGTTTGGCGTAGCCAATACGGAACAAAGAGTGGTTGATTTCTATGCAGATACGCAGGCAGGCAACGCCAGAACAAAATACTTGACAGACCTCTCCGCCCAGATCAATACACTGACTATCCAGGTCGTGGAAGGCTGGAGTACTTACCGCGAAACCTTTGTCAACAGCCTGGGCACCGAGGTGGGCAGCGCGACCGGACTGCTGGCGAATGCCTTGAACGAGCAGTACGATCAGGGCATCAAAAACGCAAAGATCGGCATTCCTGCCGGTAAAAAATCTTTGGGTAGTACACTTCCTCAAAATGTAGAAGCTTACTACAGCGGCATCTCCCTGGAACTGGCTGTGTCGGGGTTGCAGGCTTTCAAAGACATTTTTACGGGCACTACGTACAAAGCACAAAACAACAACGCAGGAACCGGGCTGGATGATTACCTGGATGCTGTGGGTGCGAAGTATAACGGAGAAGACTTGTCTGCGGCCATTATCAAGCAGTTG
>JBBSNI010000311.1:0-7249 GCA_038232695.1 Cytophagales bacterium | reverse complement strand
ACGAGGATCTATCAGATTTGCTTGCATATAGGCATAGTAGAACTTAAATTCGTTTTTTTTGAGAGCTTATCATAAGTTGTTATTTTGATGGTGAATAATTAAAATTAACACCTTTTTGATAAACTCTCTTTTTTATGAAAAAGCCGTGTCTCAGGCTTTCTTTTGTTATAGAAATACGACTATATTTGTTAACTATGGAAGCGACCCTGCAAAACTACTTTTCCCTGTCCTTATTCCTGACAGCGGCTATCTATCTGACAGCCTGCACAAATTCTACAGAAACACGCACCGTAGCTGTGACCGCTACCGCCTACAACTCCCTGGAAACACAGACCAAAGCAGGCGACCCAAAGACGGCTGCCTGGGGCGACCAGTTAGAACCCGGTATGAAAGCCATCGCTGTCTCCCGCGATCTGCTACAACAAGAGGGGTTTGAATACAATACAGAAATAAAGATCGAAGGGCTGCCCGGCACCTACAAAGTGCTTGACAAGATGAACAAACGCTGGACAAACCGCATCGACATCTACATGGGCGAGGATATAGAAGAAGCCACCGCCTGGGGCAAACAGGAAGTGAACATCAGTTGGGAAGTGGATAGTTGATTGATAGTGGTAATGTGCGAAGGTGTTAGAGTGCTGCTGTACTTTAACACCTTCGCACTTTAACACCTATCTAATTAGACGCCTGCGCCCGGTAATCCAAATTGACGGAGCCGCCGGAGGTGCTCATCTTGACGGGGATGCCGCCGCCGTTGATGCTTCCTTCTATATGGTCTTTTTTGGTCTCCCCGGTGAAGTTGGTCAGTTGGGTATTCACCCGGTTGCCTGACAAGTCCAGGTCCAAGCCCAAGCCCTGCGGTACGACTGCGTTGATGCTGCCGCCGCTAGTGTGCAGGGTCAGGTACTCGCCTAAATTTTCTATGGCTGCTTTGATGCTGCCGCCGCTGGTAGTAGCTTCTACGCTGCCGCTGATGTCGTCCATGACGATGCTGCCGCCGGAGGTGTGAACGTTCATCTCACCCGTACCTCTGAAGAGGCGGATAGAGCCACCGCTGGTTTTAGCGTCCAGCGTACCTTCATAGCCGTCTACATTAATACTGCCGCCGGAAGTGCTGGCGGTGGTGTTGCCTGCAATATTTTCAAAGTTGAGGCTGCCGCCGCTGGTGCTTACTTCCTGCCTGCCTTCTACATCGGAGAGTGTGATAGAGCCGCCGCTGGTGTTGAGTTGGGTCTCCATCTTTTTAGGAACCATGACTTTGAAGGAAATACTGAGTTTGTTATTTCCCCATTTCTTGCCTTTTCTCTTGGCTACAGCGTTCACCGTATTGCCTTGCTGGCTGATGTCGATGTTGTACTCTTCCAGCGATTCTTCTATGTCATCGTCGCTGCTGAACCAGTCGGTCCAGGAGCCTGATTTTTTCACATACATTTCTACGGTGACCTGGTTACCGTCGGTGCCAGCGACCTGGATGCTGCCACCGGAAGTTTCTACATTGAGTTTGCCCTGCCCCTTCAGGGTAAAGGTCTTGGTGGTATAAGGATCATCCCGTTCCGAAGGCAGGTGGGCATAGGCAAAAGTACAGACAAGCAGCAGCATGGGTAGTAGGGCTGCGAAGGTTTTTAGGTTAGATTTCATAAGATGTAGCGGTTTAGTTATGATAAATAAGAAATACAAGACAAAAGAACACCCAAGCCTTGTGCCAACTCATAAACGGTTGATAAACAAAGCGTTAGTCAAGAGCCATATTAGGATTGTGTCCGCTGGCGAACACAGTTGTACGGAATCGTACACCTTTGCCCACCGCTTGGACGCAAAAGATAAACAATTCCTGTAAATACTGTTTAATTAGATAAGGATTCATTTTTCATTTAAATAACAATAGTATGACAACGGCACAAAACGGTAACACCGTAAAAGTTCATTATACCGGCAAACTGCACGACGGCACTGTCTTCGACTCTTCTGTCAAGAGAAACGAACCCCTGGAGTTTACGCTGGGACAAGGCAACATGATCGCAGGTTTCGAGAAAGCAGTGTTAGGCATGGAAGTAGGCGAATCTAAGGTAGCCGATATTCCTGCCCAGGAAGCTTATGGAAGCAAATCAGACGATATGGTCATTGAAGTACCCCGGCAGGAAGTCCCTGACGACATCAAGCCGGAAGTAGGGCAGCAACTGGCCATCAAACAGAACGATGGCAGGACTGTACCCGTCACGGTAACGGACATTTCGGAGGAAAGCATTGTTCTGGACGGCAACCATCCGCTGGCCGGAAAAGACCTGCTCTTTGAAATAGAACTGGTAGAGATCAGGTAGATAAATACGGTGCGCCAGTGTTCAGGTGTTCGTGTTGCTTCAACGCCTAGTGTCTAATTGCACAAGTAATCTATAATAAATTAGATTGTAAATAAATGATTTTCAGATGCTTATCAATATTAAATATTAATGCAATTAGACACTAGATATCTGAATACCTGGACATCAAGGTATGTATCACATTCCTGATCAAGACTTATAGTAATCAACAAAAGCCTGCCCTTTGTGCGGGCTTTTGTTGCTTTAAAGCGTCCCGCTGAATACCTTGGACAGAAACCTGCATTCCTGAAAATCGTAAGCCTTGACAAGTTTTGTTTAAACAATGGAGAACCCCGTGGTACAACCGATCCTACAAGCATTTGCCGATGCGCTGCATCATTCCTACGATCCTTCATCGGTACATAACCACCTACACCGTACCAACCCACGACCAACACCCGGTAGCGTCTCTTATTGATGACCTGGTGGATGCAGGCAAACAGGTCAGCCTTATCTTTACGCAAAACAACCTGCCCAAAGAAAAAGTAGACGAACTGATCGCCTATCCGTCATTTCCTATGCTGATTTTCTTAAAAGAAAATGAAGAGGTAGTTCCTACCTTGATTTGTACCAATAAGAAAGACGAAAGAATTGTCCGGCAGTTTAAAAAAGGACAGATATTGTCCGATGTGGAGATCCGTGAGAGGCCTGTGTACTTTACGGCAGCCGGAAGCGATGAGGTGGTGCTGCTCACCGCTTTTCCTTTCAACAGTATGATGAGCGACAATCATAATGGCAAGGGCAAAGAGGTTTCGCCGGTAAGGCGACTGTTGCGGCTGCTGAGTACCGAAAAGCGGGATATTCTTTACATTTATATCTATGCCATCGCCGTAGGGATCATCAGCCTGTCTTTGCCTTTAGGTACGCAGGCTATCGTCGGGTTTATCTCCGGCGGCATGTGGTTCAACTCCGTTGTCCTGCTCATCAGCCTGGTGGTGATCGGGGTGCTGGTCAGCGGTGGCTTGCAGATCATGCAGATTGCGATGGTAGAGGTGTTGCAGCGGCGCATTTTTGCCAAAGCCGCCTTCGAGTTTGCCTACCGCACACCCAAACTTGATATGGAAGCGATGTTCAAGTACTATGCGCCCGAGCTGATGAACCGCTTTTTTGATATTCTGACCTTACAAAAAGGATTGCCCAAACTGCTCATTGACCTTTCTACAGCCGTGCTGCAAATCTTTTTCAGCCTGGTGCTGCTTTCTTTCTACCACCCTTTCTTTGTGTTCTTCGGCTTGCTGCTCATTACCCTCCTGATCCTTATTTTTTATATCACCGGGCCCAAAGGATTGAGCTCTTCTATTGTAGAATCTAAATACAAATACAAAGTAGTGTTTTGGCTGGAGGAACTGGCGCGTACGATTTATTCTTTCAAAGTGGCAGGCAACACCCATCTACCCATGAAAGTAGCCGACTATAATGTGAACAATTACCTGGCCCACCGCCGTATGCACTTTCACGTACTGATTCGCCAATTCTCTTATATCGTCATTTTCAAGACGCTCATCATCGCCGGTTTGCTGATCCTGGGTACCTTGCTGGTCATCAACCGGCAGATCACGCTGGGGCAGTTTGTGGCTTCCGAAATCATCATTGTGCTCATCCTGGGCGCTGTAGAAAAGATCATCATCAACATGGATACGGTATACGATATGCTCACCGCTGTAGATAAGATCGGTCAAGTGACCGACCTGCCGCTGGAGCGCCAGGGAGGCTTTGATGCGGCGCAGTACAACTTCGGGGAAGGCATAGACATCAGGCTCAACAATGTAAGCTATGCTTTTCCGGAAAGCGACATCAAAGCCTTGCAAAATATTAACCTGCACATCACGCCGGGGGAACATATCTGTGTGGCCGGCTACCTAAAGTAGCGATACAGTCATTGGCAGCAGTAGATGTGCTCGATGAGATCAACAACCTGCCTGACGGGGTGCATACCCATTTGGTACCCGGCGGCAAAACGCTGTCGGCGGGTATTGTCAGTAAAATTATCCTGGCACGCTGTGTGGCAAAGCGTCCTAAGGTGATCATCCTGAACGATTACTTTCAGGTGTTCGAAAAGCCAGAGAAAACAAAACTGATGCAATACCTGACCGATCCAAAACATGCCTGGACGCTGATCGTAGTCTCTAACGACCCCATAATCATGAATGCCTGCCAGCGGGTGCTGGTCATGAAAGACGGAAGTATTGTCTCCGACGGCAGCGCTGAGCACCTGGCGCAGGATGTTTATTTTAATGAAGTAGTGGTTTGAAGGATGAAGGACTGAAGGTCATGCCCGACCGGGATTGAAGAACTGAAGCGCTGAAGGAGAGATTATCTTCTTACCATTCCGGCTAAGCGGGCTACCTGTTTTTGGCTCTTTGCTACAGGCGCATCATCGTCGCTGACTCTTTTGATACTTTCTACCGTGTAAAAAGCTTCCGGGTGAAAATAGCGGACGGCTTTGAGCAGGTTCTCCAGGTTGCTTCGCTTGACGACTGTAAAAAGCACATTGGCGTTACCGCCGTTGTCTTTCGCAGGTAGATTGGTATACCGGTAACCGTTCTCATTGAGCCAATCGATCAATTCATCGGCTGTGGAGCGGGTGATGACCCGGACGATCATTTTGCCCATCGCAATTTTCTCTTCTATGCACATACCGATGAAAGTGCCGGTCGCATACCCGGAGGCATACGCTAAGTATGAATAACCATTGGTCAGGTTCTGCATGATCTGCCCGATGGCCAGCAGCCAGATCATAGACTCAAAAAAGCCCAGCACGGGCGCCCACCGCTTGGCGCCGTTCATAATAAACATGACCCGCACGGTAGCAATGGATACGTCCATGACCCTGGCTAAAAAAATAAAAAAAGGCAGTACGAGGTAGTTGAAAATTTCGTAAGAGATACCCAGTTCTTTGACAATAAATGCTTCCAATGGTGTGAGAGGTTGATGGTTTGTATGCGCCTCTCCTTACAATTTTGGGACAAAAACATGCCAGCCCAAAAATAAATTTTTGTTTATACCGGGCAAAAAGTTACATCACTGCATCAACGCGCTGATCATATCTTCCAGCTTGCTGTATGCCCTGATGGCGATGTTAAATTTCTTCTTATCCAATCCTTTCATATTGAATTTGGAAATATAGATTTCTTCAAAACCCAGCTTTTCGGCCTCGGTCATACGGCTCTCTATGCGGTTGACTGCCCGTATCTCACCGCCCAGTCCTACTTCCGCCGCAAAGCAGACACGCCCGGAGACGGGCACATCCAGAAAGGAGGAAACAATAGAAGCGCAAACCGCCAGGTCTATCGCCGGGTCTTCTACTTTCAGCCCGCCCGCTATGTTCAGAAAGACGTCCTGCACCCCCAGCCGGTAGCCTACGCGCTTTTCCAGCACCGCCAGCAGCATATTAAGCCGCTTTGCGTCAAAGCCGGTAGAACTGCGCTGCGGCGTCCCATACGTCGCCGTACTGACCAGCGACTGTATCTCGATGAGCAGCGGACGGTTGCCTTCCAGCGTGGCACCGATGGTAATGCCGCTCAAATCGCCCTCGCGCTGCGAGATCAGTATCTCTGAAGGGTTGGTCACCTGCCGCAACCCGCGGTCGGTCATCTCATAAATGCCCAGCTCGGAGGTAGAGCCAAAGCGGTTTTTGGTCGTACGCAGGATACGGTATGCCATATGCCGGTCGCCTTCGAACTGCAACACCGTATCGACCATATGCTCCAGCACTTTGGGTCCGGCAATGCTGCCTTCTTTGGTGATATGTCCGATGAGCATGACGGGCGTGTTGCTTTCTTTGGCAAACTTCATCAACTCTGCTGTACACTCCCGCACCTGCGACACGCTGCCCGCCGCCGATTCTACATAGTCGGACTGCAAGGTCTGGATAGAATCAATGACGACGATGTCCGGTTTGAGCAGGTCTATCTGTTTAAAGATATTTTGCATAGCGGTTTCGCCCAGCACGTAGCAATCGGCTGTGCCGCCCGCGTCCGGTGCATGGATTTGCAACCTTTCGGCCCGCATCTTGATCTGCTGTTCGCTTTCTTCGCCCGATACGTACAGCACTTTGTGATGGCTGAGCATCAGGGCGATCTGCAACATCAAGGTAGACTTGCCGATGCCCGGCTCTCCACCGATCAGCACGAGCGAACCGGGCATGATGCCGCCGCCCAGCACCCGGTTAAGTTCCTGGTCGTGCGTATCTATGCGGCTTTCCTGCCGGAAGTCGATCTCCTGCAGCGAGAGCGGACGGGAACTGGTCTTGGTGTGTCCGGTTTCCTGCCGCCACTGGGGCTGTTTGGTTTCTTTGGTAACGACTTCTTCCACATAGGTATTCCATTCGCTACAGGCAGGACACTTGCCCAGCCATTTGGGCGAAGAAGCCCCGCAGTTTTGACAGACATAAACGGATTTGCTTTTAGCCATAAGATCAGGTTCGTCGGTTTTAGGTAATGGTACAACAATTTTTCTTTGGAAAGCCTTCCCGTAGGAGCGACTGATTTTGGCAGAAATAGCTGCCAATTGTATTTTACATGAGAAAAAATGATTTTAACCACGGCGGCAAAGGTCGCCCAGACGGGGTCGCCCAGACAGGGGCACAATGAATTTGGATTATATTTTTGTGATCCTTGTGGCCGCCGTGGTGTGTTCTTTGCAGCCGCCGTTGCGGTGGTTAGGGAGTATAGAAAAATAAACATACCTAAAACCGAAAGAAGATATGTCCCACCCATTCCATTGCCCTGGGTTTTAAACCCAGGGCAATGGAATGGGTGGGACATTATTTCAACAGATCCTTAAAAGTATTTTTTCTTATCTCGACTTTAGCCTTTTGAGAATATGAAAGAGAAGAAGAACTCTGGGGGAATGCGTAGCTTTGGATTGTCTTACGATTCAAATCTATGCTT
>JBBSNI010000310.1:0-7262 GCA_038232695.1 Cytophagales bacterium | reverse complement strand
CCAGGCGATGAAAAGGTTCCTGCTCAAAATCCGCCGGATGTCCGAGCGTAGTGGTAAATACTTTGCTGCCAAAGGAGTTTTCCCCTGTCCAGGCTACCGGATGATCTATCGCCTCTTTGTTGGGATTCACAGAGTGCCCCATCAACAGCCATTCAGAACCTTTGACCGGATAGTCGGGCAACACGGTGTATAACCACGATGCCGCATGAAATTTTTTGTCTACTCCCTTTAGAATAGGATGGTTCGATGCCTCCGGGATCACAGACACATCGGTGGTAGACTCGTGGCCGTAATGGGTATGGTTGGCTTTGCCGCCCCAGCCGGGAGGCGCGTTCAAAGCAAACTCACCGAAGGCATTCCATTTTTCCAGGGCATGTCCTTTCGGGTAGTTGAAGGCATGGGTAGAGGTGCGAAAGCCCACCACCGGCTTACCTGATTTCAGGTAATCATCAATATATTTCACCTGCTCTGCCGGTAAGCGACGCCAACGCAGAAAAAACACAGCCAGATCGGCGTCTTTCAGGGCTTCCAGTCCCGGAATATTTTCTTCTGCATTTTGGTCAGGAGAAGATTTTAGTACGATGGTGCGCATGTCATAATTTTTTTCCAGTTCGGCAGCGATCAGTGGCATGGTGCCTTCGCTGCTGTACTCATGGTCGCCGGTAACGAATACCACCAAGGGCTTCTCCTTTTCAGTGACTACTGACGGATTTTCATTGCTCGTACTTTCTTTTGAGGGCGTACAACTATAGAGAGTACACTGTATCAACAGCACCAGCAAAAACAGATACTTAATGGTTGTTAGATTTTTCATAGATAGGTGTAAGATAGATAAAGTATGAGATTGGCGTCAGACTTTTACAATTTTAAGGGGATATATCCTGGCGATGTTGTCAAAATCTTTGTCATTGTGTAATACGGGTAAATCATAAGACAGGGCTATTAGGGCAATCATGCAATTGGGCGGCATTCCGCCGTTGGGTTTTCTGATTGTATAGCCTTTTTTCCGGCAATTCCGGTAGATATTGGCTGCGTCTATAGCTGCCTGCGTTTGATTTTCCAGAAAATAATTTGGATAGTTGCTAAAATTCATCAACGTTGCCGTGTATCTTTTCTGGTCAGGAAATCCCTGTAACACTTCCTGAATGATCAGGGGTGTGGTAAAAACAGGTAGTTTATGAAGCAACCGATTTTCTACGTAGTCTGCAATAGCGCGTACATTGTCTCTATAATAGGCAACCCAGGCCGATGTTTCAATCAGCATGTGAAGATTTGGTTTGCTTTTGAGCAGCATCCCGGTGGGGAGCCCGCTTTACTTTGCGCTGTTTTTGCGGAGTGCCCCCGGAACCAGTCCGGGGCGGGGTGCCGCTTACTGATTGCTCATCTTCTTGCCATCCCCAGCCAGTACCCCTCATTTTTAACACTTCTAACCTGGCATTGTCGCGTAAGATTTCCTTTAAAGCCAAATCTACAGCCTCTTTCTTGGTTTTTACTTTTAAAACCTTCATAACCTTGCTAATCAGTTCTTCATCAATATCTATATTCGTTCTCATACGCACAAAAATAATCAAATTTTATACACATTTGCTTGTTTTTGGATGGGATAGCCTGTTCAACTCATTTCTCCAAAGGATACTCCCTGAGCAGTTCGTCAGGTGAGTAGAAACCTGTTTTACCTTCAATTGCAGCCCGTACTTCTTTTACCTTGTCGGGAGAGATGGCGGAGGCTTTGTTGCCAAAGGAATTGCGCACGTAGGTCAGCACGGCGGCTACCTCTTCGTCTTTGAGCATCCCTCCGAAAGGAGTCATGGGTACTTGCCCGGCATATTGTTTGTCCAACACTTTGATAGGTCCCATGAGTCCTTTTAAGACAAGCTTGACGAGACGTTCCTCGCTGCCTATTGCCCACTTAGTACTAGCAATCGGCGGAAAGCCGGAAGCAGAAAGACCTCCGCCATCAGGCTGATGACAGGTGACACAGAACCCTTCGCGGGCATAGATAGCTTTCCCCTGGATAAAAAGGTCGCGTTCCTTGCCGGTAAGATCGGTTTTGACCATCTCTTCTTTTTTCTCTACCACTGATTTTCCGTTGAGGTGGGCCAGGGCTGTTTCGTGGGCATCCACCATCCACTCATCGAGGGGATGTTTACCGGCTTCCTCCACAATGGGCAGCCCTTTTTCCTTGTCCAACCAGGAGGCGGCTACGATGGCTTCCAGACGTACGCGGCCGTGCTCATCCTTGGCGGCCTCCATCAACAGATCGGCCTGGTCGGCTACCTGGTGACCAGTATAGCGCAACACCCGTACGGCGGCAGCCCGCACATGGTAATCTTTCGCTTTCAGCAACTGCCGGAGCAGTCTTTCATCTACCTGGTCCAGTCCCCAGCTTACCCACAGAGCTTCCAGCAAATAGTGTTCGTACCGGGGGTCGTTGTTGTCCAGGTGATCTACCCAGTTCCAGAGATGGTCCTGTACATCGGAGGCACTACGCCCCCGGAGTTCACGGCGGGTACGGTAGCGCGTCCTGTATTCGGGAAGTTTCAGGTTATCTAACAACTCCTCGATGCTGGCGCCTGCTACCTTGGCCGGTTCCACCAGGGGGCGCGACGGATAGGTGATCCGGTAAATGCGGCCATGTGCATGGTCGCGCAGGGGGTCACGGGCATTATGCTGCATATGCCCGATCAGTATATTATGCCAATCGACCAGATAAAGGGAGCCGTCCGGGGCAAACTCCATGTCTACCGGACGGAAGTTTTTGTCGTCGCTCCACACCAGATCCTGACGATGCCGGCTTTTGTAGCCCGTACCATCGTCTACCATCGTATGTTGCTTCATACCTAAAAAGCCGATGGTATTGTTGATCAGCAGGTCGCCCTGCCCCTTGTCGGGAAAGTGGCGGCTGGAGACAAATTCTAAGCCTGATGTGGGCCGTACCCGGTGGGCTTCTTCGATGAGGTTCCGAGACTCGGGCGTGGATACTCCGTAGCGGGGTTTGACCTCCCCGGGCATCATCCATTGCACATCTGGCCCGGAAGTATCGGCGTAGAAATCCTGCCCCCAGTCATCAAAGGCGATGCCCCAGGGGTTGGGAATGGGAAGTTGCGCTACGCGCTCCAGTTTGTGCCGCTGCGGAGCATATCGGTAGAAGCCACCATTGGTAGCACGTACCGGACCGTACGGAGTCTCTACGTTGGTATGCAGGAATACGCCCTCGCCCATATAAATAGCACCCGAAGGATCGACGGTATAGGCACTGTGGGCGTGGTGCGTATCATGGTCATCAAATCCACTGAGTAGTATTTCGTGGGTGTCGGCCTGGTCGTCGCCATCGGTATCCCTATATAGCTTTAGGTTCGTGCCTTGCGAGATGTACACTCCTTCGGGGGCAATGGCAAAGCCTACCGGCAGGTGTAAGCTGTCGGCAAACGTAATCTGCTTGTCGGCTTTGCCGTCGTTATCGGTATCTTCCAGAATGATAATTTTATCGTTGGGTTTATGGTCGCCGGGTTTGTAGTGCGGGTAACTGGGCATGGTAGCTACCCACAGACGACCTTTATTGTCAAAAGATAACTGAACAGGGTTGGCCAGATCGGTAAATTCTTTTTCAGAAGCAAAGAGTTCAATCTTATAACCCGGAGCTACATGCAATTTGTCCAGCGCCTCCTGGCCATACAGGTATTTCAGGCTGCCATTTTCCTTAGGATTAAAATTGGTTTCTACGGGCGGTAATGTCTTGGTTTTCTGGTCAGCCGCCTTCACGTCCATTTTTTCTCCTTTCACTGCCTGCCAGATAGCCTCATCTCTGATGGCGGTCATCTCCCGGATCTTAGCGATCTCCGCAGGATAGTTGTCCGGTCCGAAGGGATTGTAGCGGCGACCATAAACGTGTACTCCGTTAGGGATTTTGTAATCGTTGTGCCACATCCAGTTTTTCTCCATCACGGCCTTATGCACCAGTGCGCGGTGCTTCTCCGCTTTTGTAGCAGCTTTGCCAAAAACCTGGTTGGCCAGCAGGGGAGCAAACCGGGCGTAGCCTGCATCCGTGAGTTGCGAGCCGTCTATGGTGAGTGGTTTGCCTTCTGCGAACCATTCTTTGGTAGGCGTATAGGCATCTACGAAGTGAACGTTGTTGTTGGCAGCAACTTCTTTCATGGCCTCAGCGTACATCGAGAGATGCTCATTTTCCTGTTTGCCATCGGGAAGATCAAACTTATCGGAAAGGTTCTGGAAGGCAATAGGGGAGACAATAGCAAGCTGCGTGGATGAGTCTCCATTGTAGTTTTGGCGCAACGTATGTTTGATAAAAGCGTCCAGTTCCGCTTTGTAGTTTTCAAGCCCTGCTTCTCCCTGGAAGGATTCGTTATAGCCAAAGAAGGCGATGATCACATCTGCCTTGAGTTGGGTGAGCCACTCGTCGGGCGATGGAAAATGCCCCTGGCTATCGGAGTAATTGGCAAGCTCCGTTTGGAACTTCTCAGCACCCGGATATGCCCAGGGCGACACGCGGGCGGCATGAGGTCTGAAACCGGGCGTGTTGCCTCCATCGCCCATATTGCGAATATAGAGCAGGCTGTCAGGGTAACGGAGTTGCATTTCAGTCTCAAAATGGCCGAAGTTCATCATCCGCGAGGCCAGGTTATTGCCAATCAGGACAATATGATCGCCTTTGTTAATTTTCAGGGCCGGTGAGTCCGTGGAGGTACACTGAAACAGGACTAAGGCGATGATCGCTAACCCTAATCTGTGCCATGTGATTCTGATGCGCTTTTTTCTGTGTAGTGTCATTTGAACATTGACTTTTTAACTTGTGAAAGTTTAAAAGTAATAACTTTTGGAAACGGTATTTTTTGGAGGACTTTGAAATGACCATCCTCAGTTAGTATAAAATCTGCATTAGCTGCTACCGCACATAGGAATTATCTGAATCAGGGAGTTTGCATCGATAACTAAGATCATTTGTCGTAGGTGGAACGCCGTCCCGGTCGCAGCGACGGCTGGCGGGCATGACCGGCGGTCCTTATATGCGCTTTGTCCATACGGTCTAAATCCTGTTGCTTCCAGCCTTGTTGCTCTACAAACTCATCCAATCCCTTTTGTGTTTTTTCAGCGTAATAGTCTGAAAGCATTTGCTGAATATCAGCCAATTCCTTTTCAGGGAATTTACGGCTTTGAAAAAAGGCTAAAATTTCCTGTTGCCGTTGACTAATAGTGTCTTTTTTACTCTTGGTATTCATGTTTTCTGAATGTCTATGTTACATTACTCCCGGAACGCTGCCGCGTCCACTATGGATTTCCGGAGTGGCGACTCCCGGAGTGGCGACTCCCGGAGTGGCAATTCCCTGTCCGCTTTAGCTTACAATATAAGAAAAGTCTACCAAAACAAACTAAGGTTTTTTGTTACAGTTTTTAGCCTCTCATAGATACTTGTTTTGACAGTAAAAAACAAACTTTGGAAAATCGCACCCTATAACGATCGTTAAAAATAACGATCGGAGAGATATTTTACAAAGCCTGGTAAATTTCGCTGAGGTCCAATGGATCTTCCATCGTCTGTTGCAACTCCATCAGGTCTTTAAACAGGCTTTTTACTTTTTGGGTATAGCCGGGACGATCTGCCAGGTTGGTCATCTCTTTGGGGTCTTTCTCCAGATCAAATAACAACACCTTGCGGATACGGGGATATACAATAAGTTTGTATCCGTCCTTGCGGATCATGCGCTGATAGTCCATGTAGGCACCATAGATAGCATCGTAGTGGCTTGTTTTATTCTCGTGGATAATATCAAGGAAGCTATGGAAGGCTACATACGGGGGCTTTGCTATGCCGGCCAAGGACAGGCTGGTAGCCATCACGTCCTGGAGGTAGACATCCTGATCCAAGGTTTGCCCTTGGGGTATGCCCGGGCCTGCCAGCATCAGGGGCACGCGGATGCTGTGGTCATACAGGTTTTGTTTTCCCATCAAACCATGTTGTCCGACCGAGAGTCCATGATCAGCCGTAAAAAAAATATAGGTGTTGTCCATTTTACCGGAGGCTTGCAGTGCATCCAGTATTTGACCGATCTGCTCGTCTAAGTGGGTGATGATGGCATAATATTCCTGCAAGTGTTTCTTCACGGCGTATTCCGTCCTTGGAAAGGGAGCCAGTGCCTCATCCCGCAATAAGCGACTGTTCCCGATGCTGTCTTTCCAGGGATATTCGGGCAGAAAGTTTTTAGGCAAAGGAATATTTTCTAAGGGGTATTTATCGATATATTTTTGGGGCGATTGCCGGGGGTCGTGAGGGGCGTTGAAGGCAAGGTACATAAAGAAAGGTTTTTCTTGGGTACTGGCTTTCCGTATAAAACCTACCGCATCCTCTTTGACCACTTCGCTCCAGAGCTTACCACCTTCCCAAAACCCACCGAAGGCAGTGTCAGTCGGCGACCATGAGTGATCGTTTTTATTCAGAGGGCGGTTATACCCGGCAGGCATGGCTGCCGCCACATCTCCGCCATTTTTTATGGCCACAGCTACTTTTTGACCGCCTCCGCCTTTGCCCCAACGGTCGGGGGGCATACCGGGTCTTTCGTGTTTTACCTGATCAAAAACCTCGTCAGCGGGAGCCTGCACATGCCATTTGCCCGACATGTACGTATCGTAGCCGTGCTTTGCCATAAGCCTTCCCCACGTCTGGCGGATCGCCGTCGTATCATGTTCCCGCCAAAGGCTATCTTGCCGCTGCGCCTGCCAGATATACGCCCCGGAGATCATCATAGAACGGGATGCCACACAGACAGCCCCATGCCAGCCTCCCATGTTGTAGGCGTGCGTAAAGGTGCTGCCTGCCCTGACCAGCCGGTCCAGGTTGGGGGTTTGGATCACCTTATTGCCCAGGGCATGGATGGTGTTATAGGTTTGGTCATCGGTAAACAGCAAAATAATATTGGGGCGCGTTGATTGTGCAGCCGGAGACTGGGCTTTTGTTAGCGGCGAGATAGCCAGCAAAAGCCATAAACAAGGTCGTTGTAGTCGTTGGATCATCGTTGTCAGCATGTTGCAACAAAGCTATTTTTACAGACAAATACAAAGAACTCCCGATGGTAGACACGCGTTTCCGTTGCACTCAAACGCGCGCCCAATGTCATTAAGTTAAGGAATTCTACAGTACATTTTTCCTGTTTTTCATCAGAATAGGCTTTTTTCTGGTACGATACTTATCTTTATGGCGGGGATATTTCCTACCCGGTCTGATAGGCTCTACATGGGCAAGGAAGCTT
>JBBSNI010000309.1:0-7277 GCA_038232695.1 Cytophagales bacterium | reverse complement strand
GGTATCCCGGAAGGTACGCCGGTCCGTATATTCTCAGCCCAGGGAGCGCTCGTTCAGGCGTTTGTCACACAGACCCGGCAGCAGCAGCTTCGGCTGGACCTTACCGGCCAGGCGGCAGGCACCTATTTGCTGGTCATTCAGACACAACAACACGTTTACCGTTATCGTCTGGTGAAGTATTAAAAGGCTGAATAGGGTTTTTGGTAGCAGGGTTAAACCCTTTGGCTGCTAGAGCGTTCTTCGTTTGAACAAGACTCAAACGAAGAACGCTCTCTTTTTATAGAAATATTTTTTAACCAAAACTAAAACGTGTATGTCCGATCATCGATTTTTTGCTTCCCTGGCTAAAGCAGGCGAGTCTTTGGGAAAAGGCTTAGTCGCTGGCCTGGCTGGTACGCTGGCTATTACTGCCGGGCAAAAGTTTTTTGCTCCGCCGGGTCCTGTGGGATCAATATATGGTAAGTGTTTCGCTTTACTTTAAGATTATCATCCCGCAGCCAGGTGTTGTATCTTTTCAGGGTCTTATAGGTGATGTGGTGCTGATGCGCAAATTCTACCAGGTCATCTATGGTTTTTGTTACCGTAATCGTATCAAACTTAGGTTGGTGGTATAATTGATCTTCGGGAACATAAAAGCCAAAAGCTTCCGGGTTTTCAAGGATCATTTTAACGGATAAAATCCTGAAAATATAGCGGGCGGTCTCATCGTTGATCAGCACATCGAAGTAAGAGCTGACCCTTTGTTGTTCCAGACGCCGCTCAAAGCCGCGCATTCCGATGTTGTAAGAAGCGGCTACATCAGCCCAGCTACCAAACTTTTCGTAGGCTTTCTTGAGATACTTGCAGGCTGCTTCCGTAGATTTGATTGGATCATAACGCTCATCTACATCATCGTTGACTTCCAGCCCATAATCTTTGGCGGTGCCTTTAAGCAGTTGCCAGAAGCCGATGGCGTCTTTGGGCGAGCGGGCGCTTTCATCGAAGCCGCTCTCGATGGCAGGAATATACATGAAGTCTTCGGGGATACCGTTCTTACGCAACACTTCGGCAATCTGGGGAAGCCAGCGGTTGCCTTTTTTGATCAGCAGAATGGTGTTGGAGTGCCAGTTGGCGTTGACGTGCAGTTCGCGGTCCAGGCGTTCTCTCAGGTCAGGCTCGTAGAGCTTAATAGTTTCGCCGGCAAACTCAGCCTGGGTAGGTACGTTGATCACAAAAGCTTTGTAAGAAGGCAGCCGTTTTTTGTCAGCGGCAGGCACAGCCTTTGGCTTTTCTATGATCCTGATCGTATCTACGACCGGCGCTAAGCTTGCCTGCCGGATGGGTACCTGTTCGGGTTGGTATTCCTTCCAGACGATGTAAGCGATCAAACCGATGATCACCACCCATAGCAGGGTCACCTGGGATTGTAATTGCTTCAAAATGTTAAAAATTTGGGGACAAAGTATATTTAGCGTAAAAACGGTCGATGACATCCACAGCTTCTTCGGCGGTATCTACCAGGTTGATCAGATGCAAATCTATTTCGTTGATATTTTTTTCCTGCTTCAAAACGATCTCTTCAATCCAGTGCAGCAGCCCCTTCCAGTAGTCGGTGCCGACTAAAATGATCGGAAATCTACCAATTTTTTTGGTTTGAATAAGGGTCAACGCCTCAAAAAGTTCGTCCAAAGTACCAAATCCGCCGGGCATGACCACAAACCCTTGAGAATATTTAGTAAACATCACCTTACGGACAAAGAAATAGTCGAAGGTGACCAGCTTATCGGGGTCAATATAAATATTGCTGGTCTGCTCAAAAGGGAGGATGATGTTGATACCCACCGACTTACCGCCAGCATTTTTGGCTCCTTTGTTGCCTGCCTCCATGATGCCTGGTCCGCCGCCTGTAATAACGCCGTAGCCATGCTTGACGATGCGGGCTGCAATTTCTTCTGCCATCTTATAATACGGATGGTCGCTTAGCGTACGGGCAGAACCAAAGATGGTCACACATGGACCGATCTTAGCCATTTTCTCAAACCCCTCGACAAACTCTGCCATCACCTTAAAGACAGCCCAGGAGTCGTTGCTTTTGATCTCATTCCAATCTTTATCCTTAAAAGCCTGCTTGATACGCTCATCTTCTACGGTGAGGTTAGCGGGCGTTGTATGCGCCGGCAATTGTTTGACGGCGCCGTTGTCTTTTCCATTCTCTTTCATTTCAGTCATTTCGTTTAATATTGTTTTTCGTATTTTATCGTAATAAATTAATCAGCGCAGTATCTATATTGTTAAATGTAAACTCAAAACCTGCTTCTTCTATCTTTTTGCCGGAAACCTTGGCTCCACCCAACACGACGGATGCCATTTCGCCCAAAGCCAGTCTGAGCGCGAAGGCAGGCACTGGCGGCAGCCACAGCGGTTTGCCTAATACCCGCGCTGCCGCCCTGGTCAGCGTAGCGTTGGTCACCGGCTGTGGTCCGACGGCATTGTATGCGCCTTGCATCGTATGATTTTTTAGGGCAAACAAATACATGCGGCACAGATCGTCTATGTGGATCCAACTCATATACTGCTTGCCGCTGCCCAGCGGAGCGCCCACACCCAGTCTTACCGGCTGCACAATTTTTACAAGCGCACCACCCTGATCACTGAGTGCCACCCCGGTCCTCAGCTTGACCACCCGAATGTTAAGCCGGCTGATTTCATCTACCGCCGCTTCCCACTGCCGGGTCACCTCTGCCAGAAAGTCATCGCCTTTCGGGCTGCTCTCCGTTATCTCATCGCTGCCGGTATCTTCCCCATAGATACCTATGGCAGAAGACGCGATAAAAGCTTTGATCTGGTGGTTGCCCAACTGCGCTATTGTATCATGCAAAAGGCGGGTAGACTCCGTTCGGCTTTTAAGTATAACTTCTTTTCTGCTCTTTGACCAACGTTGGTCAGCTACACCGGCGCCTGCCAGATGTACCACATAGTCTGTATTTGTCAGAGATTCCGGCTCTATTTCTTTTTCTTTGATATTCCAGACGTAGGTAGTCACTGCCGGGCGTTGGGTGCGGGAGCGGCTCAGGTGGCTTACCTGGTAGCCTCCCTCTAACAGCATTTCGGTAAGCCTTGTTCCCACCAGTCCGCTGCCGCCGGTGATCAGGATATGTTCTTTCATGGATGGTTGTGTTGGACAGGTAAAAAAGTAAGAAGGCAAAGAGCCGTTGTTATAAGATATTAACGTACAGATAAGACAAAAAGGATAGGCAGCAGCCGGTACTTTCCGGCAACCACTTGTTTTTCTTTCCTGTGTAAGAGAAGTGTAAACTTTTAGGGTAAAATACAGTAGGCAACACCTCATTGAATATTTTAAACACTCAATATTCAATGCTCAATATTCAATGCTCAATGCTTTGAATAACTGCCTTTTGTTAACTGCTTTTGGAGTCCAAATCCAGGCGGGAGGTAGCTTCATTATCTACAAACCAGTGCACTTCTCCATCTTCGGGCTTGATGAGTTGAGCAGGATATTGTTTAGGCTGATACTTATCTTCCAGTACATGTTGCAAGGCTTCGGCTTTGTCTTCTCCATACGCCAGAAAGGCAATGCATCTGGCCTGGTTGATCAACTGGGGCGTCAGCGTGATCCGGTAGGTGTCCAGTTTAGGTACAAACACTTCTTTGACCCAGGTCATTCTCTTTTCAGAAATTTGCACGCCCGGAAATACGGAAGCGGTATGGGCATCGGTACCCAGCCCTAACAGGATCAGGTCAAACTTAGGGGAGCGTCCCCGGAAGAAGTCTTGCAGCAGTTCTTCGTATTGCAACGCAGCCCTGCTGGGGGGCATATCGCCGCGCATCGGGAAGATCTGGTGTTTGGGAATAGGCAAGGTATCCAGCATGGTGCTGAAGGCCATACCTGCGTTGCTGTCTTTATGGTCCTGCGGCACCGTACGTTCGTCGCCCCAGAAGACAAATATTTTGTCCCAATTGACAGAAGTTAAAAAGGGTCGTTGTGTGAGCAGTTTGTACATATTTTTAGAAGAGCTACCACCCGATAAGGCTACCACAAAACGCCCGTCTCTCTCAATAGCTTCACTGCTTTTGTTCATAAAGAGTTCGGCAGCCCGGTAGCTCAAATCTTCCGCATTTTCAAAAACATGCAGGTTGACCGCTCCTTTCTTGGCTTTGTCATGGCGGTTTTCAATAACGGCTTCTTTGATATTGGAAGCAGGCGGGTTGATCCAGCGATGTCCTTCCCGCGCCAGCAGGCGGTCTGCCGCTTCAGGTCCCCAGGTGCCGGCAGCATAGCTGGGGTAATCGTTGATAGGCTTACTTTCCCAGGCTTCCAGGATGGGCATCACTACTTCCCAGGCAGCTTCTACCTGGTCGCCCCGCATAAACAGGGCGGTGTTGCCCTCAATGGCATCCAGCAGCAGGGCTTCATAAGCTTCCGGCGCCTGCGCATCATAGGCCTGGTTATAGTCAAAGACCATATCCACGGGGTTGACGATCTGGTTCATACCCGGCCGCTTGGCCTGGAAGCGGATGCGGATACCCATTTCCGGCTGTATATTGATGATAATGCGGTTAGGCTCCTGGTTGTTCTCCCCATCGATGAGGAAAGCCCGGTGGGGCGCAGGGCGCAACTGTATGGTAATGGCGGAAGTTTTGTCTGCCATCCGTTTGCCGGTACGCACGTAGAAAGGCACATCCTGCCACCGCCAGGTGTCGATGAAGAATTTGAGGGCGGCATAGGTTTCTGTATTAGAATCAGAGGCAACATCTTCTTCTTCCCGGTAGCCGGGCACTTCTTTGCCTTTGATCCAGCCAGGGCCGTACTGTCCGCGTACCGCGTACTGGTCTATTTCTTCGGGCTTGTAGCGGCGCATGGCTTTGAGCACATCCACTTTCTTGTTGCGGATCTCATCGGCTTGGGTAGAGATGGGAGGCTCCATGGCGATCATGGAAACCAGTTGCAGCACGTGGTTTTGTACCATATCGCGCAGCGCGCCGGAGCCTTCATAGTAGCCACCCCGGCTTTCTACACCTACTGTCTCGGCCACGGTGATCTGCACATGATCAATGTAGTTGCGGTTCCAGAGCGGCTCAAAGAGGGCGTTAGTAAAGCGGAAAGTCAGAATGTTCTGTACCGTCTCTTTGCCTAAATAATGGTCTATACGGAAGATCTGGCTTTCGTCAAAGATAGTAGACAGCAGGCGGTTCAGTCCATGGGCGCTGATCAGGTCGTGTCCGAAGGGCTTTTCTATGATGATGCGGGAGCGTTTGATGTCGTCGCACACCTGCGCTTTGCCCAGGTTGACCGCGATGGGTTCAAACAAGGTAGGCGCTACCGACAGATAGAACAGGCGGTTGGATTTGGCTTCCCACTCTTTTTCGAACCCTTCTATCTGTTGGGAGATTTCTTCATAAGATTTTACCTCTTTTACGTTGGCAGGGTGGTAGTAAAGGTGTTGGGCAAAAGCTTGCCACGAATCTTCCTGGACTTCGCCCCGGCGGGAAAATTCATTGACACTTTCCAGCATCAACTGCCGGTATTCCTCATCGCTGTATTCGGTACGCCCGGTGCCGATGATAGCAAACTTCTCGGGCAGGAATTTGTCTACGTACAGGTTATAGAGGGCGGGCGTTAGTTTTCTCTTGTTCAGATCGCCGCTTCCGCCAAAGATCACGATCACGGTAGGCTCTTTAGGTTGTTCTTTACCAAACATCATAGGTGATTCGTTTTGGGTGAAAAAAAGTGTTAAGGTGTTAAGGTGTAACTCAGGTTTGAAAGATAGGGTTACCTACTTTCTCTCTTTTTTATCGGTATAACTATAGTTTATCATACTTGAGCTGGGCGGCAGACCGCTTCAACACTTTCGCACCTTAACACTTCTACTATTCAAAAAAAGCTTCTTTCCTCTTGGCATAACCGGGTCCCCAGACTTTGATGTTGTCTATCATGCCCGTATCATCGAAGGAGCCGAAACCGATGTACCCATCGACGAAGTGTGTGTCGGAGGCTTCCATGATGGGCTGGTCCATGTTATCAAAATATACGCGGATGGTGCCGTCTTCTATGTTGCGTACAATGCGTACCTTGTGCCATTGGTCGGTGCTGCCCCAGTCTACCCCTTCTGATACTTTTTTAGCAATGGCTACCCGGGGCTCGTCGTTGACCAGGAAAATATTATGGGCATGCGGGTCGGGCTTGGTAGCCAGGTGGACGTAGTAGAAGTTGCCGGGGTCTTTGATATTAAAGAAAAAGCACATATCGCGGTGTCCGTATTCTTTGCCTGTCTGCTTCACGTCGGCTTCCAGTACAAAGCTGCCAAAGGCTTTCTCTTTCAGCATCGCAATATTGCGGGGCGAACGGACGCGCGGCTCATACTGGCTGGCCCCATGCAGGTTTAGGGCTTGGTTGCCGTCCTGGGTAGCTACTTTCCAGGCTTTGTCGTCGGTCATGATAAAATCCTGCAAAGCATTCTTCTGCTCAAAGTTCTGTTCGTACAGCACCTTATAATCATCAGGAATTGCTGAAGGTTGGTTTTGGGCAATAGCCGTGCAACTCATGAAGGCAAAGGGTAAGAAAGCAAGGTTGTGTAGTGTTCTCATGGGGTTGTGTTTGTGTATCTAATCTATTCTACAAAGCGTGAAAGATAAAAGAAATTCTGATGGCAGGCAAACGTAGAAGCGGGAAGACGGAAGTCCGAAGTTGGAAGAAAGAAAGCCATAGCTTCGGTCTTCCCACCTCGAGCTTCCAACCATTCTTCTTATATCCTTGTCTTTACACCAAACAGAAGTCTTATGAAATCAACTCTTTTACTGCTTATTACTGTTCTGTTCTTTTCCTGTAAAGAAGAGGAAGCGCCCAGCCTTAGTGCGCCGGTGATTCGTTATGGAACTTATGGGGTTGAATGTTATGGATATTGCTCCACGGTGCTTGAAATCAATAGCACTTTGAAGATATATAAACGAACTGCCAACGACGGCTCCCCGGACCAATACTGTGTAGAACCTGTTAGCGATGGGGAATGGGCTGCTTTGTTAGCTTTGTTAGATGAAAATGCTTTTGCCGCTTTGCCGGAAAGGATTGGCTGCCCCGGATGCGGAGACGGATTAGTGATACAGATTGAGGTAGAAACGAATACGCTTAAACACGCTGTATCCTTTGAGCCGCAAGATGTTCCCCAGGAAATTCAATTGCTTTATGAGACATTGAGTAAGATAACGTTGAGCGATTGCGATATACCGTAGATATTAGCTCTTCTTGTATTCGTATACGACCTGCCCTTGCGGGTTCCACT
>JBBSNI010000308.1:0-7289 GCA_038232695.1 Cytophagales bacterium | reverse complement strand
TATTATTTACTGCCTGGACAAGAAGTAGTGTACCAGTCCGGTAAACAGACTTTTACAGTGAAGGATTTTGATCCAAAAGAGACATTAGCCTGGAAAGAGAATATCCTGTATTTTAAAGAAGCCACATTTGAGGAAGTGAAAAAAGCAATGGAACGATGGTATGGTGTGGAAATTCAGGTGGTTGGCAGAGATAATCAGGTCTGGCAATACAGCGGTACTTTTCACCGGCAAAGCCTGGAAAATGTTTTATTGAGCATAGGATATGTGAAGCACTTTACCTATGAAATAAATGGAAAGCAAGTGAAAATAATATTCAGCAACCCTTAATACACCCTGCCATGAAGACAGACACCTCATAAACAGAAAATCGGCAATACGGTAGCCGTGAAACGGGTAATATTGCCGACATTGTGAGAATCAACTTGCAGGACAAAGAGCACATTGGGGAATGAGGCTTTGTCTGTAAAAGATTCTTTTGCCTTGAATAAACCTAAGTTCAATCAAAAACATGTAAAGACTATGAAACCTAAACTAATACGACCACTACTCTTTATGTCAACGATATTTATTAGTAGTGTAATGATACAGACGGTACTCTTCAGCACACTCCTGGCATCTACTGGAGAGGCACAGGAAGCCGTCAGCGCGAAAGAAGTGTTTATTTCCATTGACCTGGAGAATGCGTCGCTTGCAGAAGCATTTAAGGAAATAGAAGCAAAAACGGACTTTAAATTTTCTTACGAGAAAAAAGACCTAGGCAGGAAGGTTAAAATTAAGCTGAAGTCAAGCAGACAATCTGTCGCAGACATTTTATTGCAAGTATCCCGCTTAGCGCACCTCAAGTTCAAGCAGGTCAACAACAGTATTAATGTGAGCAGGATGCAGGGAGAATCCACACTTCGGTATGAGGTGGAAATCCAACCGGCCATCCAGGTAAGTGGTAAGGTAACGACGGAAACTGACAGAATAGGTTTACCTGGCGTGAATGTGCTGGTAAAAAATACGCCCATTGGTACAGTAACTGATGTGGATGGTAATTATAGTATTAATGTACCTAATGAAGATGACATTCTCGTATTTTCTTCTATTGGTTTTATTGCACAGGAGATAGGGGTAAATGGAAGAACTACCATTGATGTGGCTTTGACTGAGGATGTGAAGAGTCTGGAGGAAGTAGTAGTCGTGGGGTATGGTACGCAAAAGAGAGCTAATGTTACGGGTGCTGTTAGTACGGTAACAGGTGAGGCTATTGCACAACGTCCTGTTACCAACACTGCATCGGCATTGCAAGGGATGAGTCCGGGATTAACTATTAAAAATCAGGGAGGAGCACCCGGAGATGAAAATGTTGCGGTACGTATCCGGGGGATTGGCACCTTGAACAATGCCAACCCTTTAGTATTAGTGGATGGCATCGAGCAGTCACTTGCCACTGTTGAGCCCAGGAACATAGCATCAGTAACCGTTTTGAAAGATGCCGCTTCCTCTGCTATTTACGGTTCGCGGGCAGCCAATGGTGTTATTCTGATTACCACCAAGCGTGGTGCCGAAAGTGGTACTTCCGTATCTTACAACAGTTATGTAGGATGGCAGAATCCAACTTTTTTTCCTGAACCAACAGATCCTGTCACCTGGTTGAGACTGGAAAATGAAGCCCAGGTCAATGCTGGAGGTACCCCTACCTATAGTGAAGAGTATATTGAAAATGTAGCGGCTGGCACCAATCCTTTAGAATTTCCTTTCGCCAACTGGGAAGATGGCATATTTAATTATAATGCACTCCAGCATCGCCATTCACTCTCCGTATCCAGTGGTGGAGAGTTTGGGAGAGTGTTTGCTTCGCTAAACTACACTGACACGGATGGTATACTCCAAAACTTCAATAACAAACAGGCAACTATACGTATCAATACCGACCTGTATGCTTCTGATAAACTAACCCTTAAGACGAACCTTATGTACAGAAACCGTGACTTTAGCGGACCTGGGCATACCGCGCAACGAATCGTTCAGGGGCTTTTGCACATCAACAGAAATGTGGTCATGAGGTATCCTGATGGAACGTATGATTTGGTTTCCGGACAATGGAATCCACATGCCATGGCCAACCAGGGTGAAACCAATAGAGTTAGTGACGATATTGTTGCCCAGGCGGGCCTTACTTATACCATTAACGAAGCACTTTCGCTGGAAGGTAATGTTACCCTTAATTCAACAGGAACTGATGGATTCGTATTCAGCGACGGACTTGCAGGTATGCGGAATTACTTAACTGGTGAGCCAGTGGCCGTAGCCGGATGGTTTGCCACGAGTACCTTAACAGAAGAGCAATTTAATCAAAAGGAACTGAGTCAAAGGGCCTATTTAAATTATGAAGATAATTTTGGCAGGCATGAAATTCAGGCAACGGCTGGCTATGAAGAAATAGGCCACCGTCTTAAACAGATATCTGCCTCCAGGGATAACTTTTTTAGCAACGATCTCCGGGATTTGAATGCAGGGGACATACAAAATCAGACGACCGGTGGCTTTTCAGAGCAGTGGAGGCTTCGTTCTTTTTTCGGCAGAGTAAATTATTCGTTTGACGATAGATATTTATTGCAGGCCAACGTGAGATACGATGGGTCTTCCAGATTTGGAGACGGAAACAGATGGGGACTCTTCCCTTCTTTTTCTGCAGGATGGCGCATCTCCGAAGAAAATTTCATGCAAGATGTCGACATGTTCAATACGCTGCGACTCAGGGCATCCTGGGGCCAATTAGGAAATCAAAATATCGGTCTTTACAGGTTTCTAAACACGTATGATCTTGAGCAGGGTTATCAGTTCGGCGGTGTGGTGGTTCCTGGTGCTGCTGTGACAAGTGCCGGCAATCCGGACATCACCTGGGAAACCTCCACCATGACGAATATAGGTCTGGATATGGGCTTCCTGGAAGACAGGCTTGATCTGGTTGCCGAATATTTTTGGAAATATACAGACGATATTTTACTTGAGTTGCCGATTCCCAGAACCATCGGTGTGGCCCCTCCTGTACAAAATGCAGCAGCGGTATCTAATATCGGTTGGGAAGTGGCCGTAAATTATCGGAGTGCTGCCAGAACGGACAGAGGATTTCAATATTCAGTGGGCGTCAACTTTTCAGATGTAGTGAACAAGATAGAAGATTTGAGAGGCGCCGGTCCGTTTTTCCCTGATAAATTTACGGTGTGGACAGAAGGAGAATCCATTAATTCATTACGGGGTTTGAAATCACCTGGTATTTACCGCTCCCAGGAGGATCTGGACAATTATCCTGCAACCATCAATCCGAACGTAGGCATTGGAGATATTATTTATGAAGATTTAAATGGAGATGGAGAAATCTCTCAGTCTCTTTTTCCGGCAGGCGACCAGTATGTGATGGGCAATGAAGATCCCAGGTATGAATTTGGTATCAGATTCAACGCTTCTTATCGTGGCTTTGACTTTTCCATGTTCTGGCAAGGTGTTTTGCGGCAGCAGCATACGCTGGATGGAGCGCTGATGGAAGGTCCTAACTGGCAAAATTTTATTCCCGAAATAATGGCCAGAGAAACGTTTCATCCGGTAAGAAATCCTAATGGTTCCTGGCCACTGGTAACAGCGGGTAACACCTGGAATCTTCAGGAGTCTGATTTCTGGCTTCAGGATACAAAATATCTCAGGTTGAAAAATTTCCAGTTTGGATACACCTTTCCCCAGAACCTGCTTGCAAATTTGCGTGTCTATGTATCCGGTGAAAATATGCTAACCTTCACCCCCACAGAACTCTTCGACCCTGAGACGCCCAGAGGCAGGAGCCAGTTCTTCCCGCATGCTAAAATATTTAGTGCAGGTGTGAATGTTACGTTTTAGTTTTAAAACTTTTAAAAAGAAGTTATCATGAAAAAAAGTAATATAAGTATACTGTTATGTGTTTTCATGCTTTTGGGGTGTGACGATGGTTTGGATTTGACCCCTACAGGCGAAGTTTCGGAAACAATTTTCTGGCAACAGGAAAGAGATGCACGGCTGGCGGTAAATGCTGCTTATAATGAATTAGATGGCCTGTTGATGGTGAAAGAACTTGACGCCGTGACTGATATAGCCTATCGTGCTTCATCAGGCCCTGGCACATTACATGATGTAGGTGCGGGTACCATAGACCCATCCAATAGTGCGATAGGATCTCAGTGGGATCGATACTACAGAGGTGTACGAAAAACAAATGATGTGATTGCCAATATTGATCTTATCGAACAAGGTGATCCTGAAGTGCTGGCAAGGCTGGAAGCCGAGGCCCGGTTTCTGCGTGCTTATTATTACACACAACTATCCAGTCTGTGGGGTAGTGTCCCCTTGATATTGGAACCCCTGGAAATAAATGAGCATGTAGGTCTTACGGATAAAGAAGCTGTGGTGAACTTTGTCATTGACGAATTAGATGCTATTATTAATGCCAATGCGCTGCCTCTAAATTATGATGGCGGTGATGTAGGCAGGGCAACGCATGGGGCTGCCTTAGCATTAAAAGCAAGAGTAGCGCTCCGCAACGGTCGGTATGAGCTTGCACGCGATGCTGCAAAAGCGGTGATGGATTTAGGCGTTTATGAATTATATCCAAATTACGGTGGACTGTTTCAGTATGCCGGTCAAAATTCCGCAGAAGTAATTTTCGACAGGCAATATGCGGTGGGCGGTGATACTTATGAAGCTTTTGCTTATTCGGCAGCTTCCATTGGCGGAAGTTCTGTGGTCGAGCCAATCATGGGTTTGTTTGAAAAATATGAATACAAAGGCCCGGTCAATCCAGATAATCCTTATGAGAACATTGATCCTCGTTGGGATTTTATTGTTTATTACACCGGGCAACCTATCGGCAACAGTATATATAATTCCTGGCCGGATAGTAACACGCCTGATAGGGTGGGGGGTAGTGAATTTGCCACTGATCATGGCTATAACCTTAAAAAATGGGTTGACTATGCCGCCGATAGTGATAATCCGTCCACCGGATCTATTAATATGATACTCATACGGTATGCTGACGTACTTCTAATGTATGCCGAAGCAAAAATTGAATTGAACGAGATTGACCCCTCAGTATACGATGCTATCAATGCAGTACGTGGACGCCCAAGTGTTGAAATGCCTCCCATTACTACAGGTAAGTCGCAAGCTGAATTAAGGGAAATAGTCAGGAATGAACGTGCCGTGGAATTGGCGTTCGAAGGGTTGCGTCTGTTCGATATGAACCGGTGGAAAATTGGGGAGCAAAAAGCAGGATTGGTAGAAGGAACGTATTATAAGGATCAAGATACCGGGGAATGGAAAATTTGGGATAGTGGCTTTGTGCGAAGATTTAATCCTGACAGGGATTATCTCTGGCCTATACCTCAGGCGGAAATAGAAATCAATGACGAAATAACTCAAAATCCAAATTATTAATATAGATCGATTATGAAAGAAAATACGTTTAAATCTGACAAAGCAAACCGCAGAGCATTTTTAAAATCCACCGGGGCTGCTGTCATTGGGAGTGCAGTTGCCTTAAATTTGGGATTTCCAAACCCCACATTTGCCCAAGGTAAAGATACCTTAAAAGTGGGCTTGGTAGGGTGCGGGGGAAGAGGGACAGGAGCTGCTGTTCAAGCCTTAAATGCTGATCCTGATGCAGTACTGTATGCGATGGCCGATGTATTTGAAGACCGGTTGAACGGCTCTCTTAATATCCTGAAAAAAGCCCAGGGCAAGAAAGTGCAGGTGGATAAAGAACGCCAATTCATTGGCTTTGATGCTTATCAAAAGCTGATCGATTCAGGGGTAGATGTAGTACTACTGGCCACTCCTCCCGGTTTTCGACCTGATCATCTCGCCGCTTCTGTAGATGCGGGTAAACATGTCTTCTACGAAAAGCCCGTGGCCGTAGATGCCCCCGGTGTACGAAAGGTAATAGCCGCTGCAAAAAAAGCCAGGGAAAAAAACCTGTCACTGGTATCGGGTTTCTGCTTTCGATATGACTTACAGAAAAGAGCCCTTTTTGGAAGGGTGTTGGATGGGGAAATAGGGGAAATAAAAACGATATCCTCTATTCGTAATGGTGGGGAGCTGTGGTATAAACCCCGGCAGCCGAATTGGAGTGATATGGAATACCAGATGCGTAACTGGTATTATTACAACTGGCTTTCAGGTGACTTTATCGTAGAGATGTTTGTCCATAGTTTGGACATGATGTCGTGGGCAATGGGCGGTAAAATGCCTGTAAGAGCTACCGGAACCGGAGGAAGACAGGCACGGACAGATAAAATTTATGGTAACATTTATGATCATTTCGCTACGGAATATGAGTATGAGAACGGGGTTAAAGGATATACTTTTACCCGTCAGCAAGATGATACTTCGCACAGAAATTCTGTGGAGATAGCCGGTACCCAAGGCGATGCTTTTTATGAAGGCAACAGACATGAGATTACCGGTAAAAACGAATGGCAGTATCAGGGCGAAAAGAATGACATGTATCAGGCAGAACATAATGCACTTTTTGCCTCCATTCGTCAGGGTAAGCCTCTTAATGACGGGGAACGGAGCGCCAATAGCACGATGATGGGGATCCTGGGTAGAATGGTAGCCTATAGCGGGCAGACCATAACTTGGGAGGAAGCTATGGAAGCTGACAAGGCTTTAGGCCCTGAAACGTATAGCTGGGATTTAAAATATCCAGGCCCAGGGGTCGCTATACCTGGTGTTACTAAAGTTTTGTGATAAAATCAAAACTACGGTACGGACTGGAATAATATCTGCCAAGGTGCTTAGCCTGTAAAATATGAATAATTTTAATCTTTAAATAAAGTTCAATGAAAATTTCACTGAGTGTATTCATCATACTGGTTCTCAACAGTTTTTCTTATGCACAAAATCCAGAATTTGAGTTTGAATTTGGCAAAGTGAAGAGTTTGGAAAATATTATTTCAGAACCCAGTGATAAAGATATGCCTGTGAAATGGATTAATGTAAATACCATGGACAGTACATGGTCGGTACGGGATAGCGTGCTGGTCTGCTCAGGTCATCCTATCGGAGTGGTGCGATCTAAAAAGCAATATGAAAATTTCCTGCTGCACATCGAATGGAAACACATGGAGCCGGGCGGAAACTCGGGCGTCTTCATATGGAGCAATGCCAATCCCAATGAGAAGACCCGGCTGCCCGATGGTGTAGAAGTGCAAATGCTCGAACTGGATTGGGTGAATCTTAATAAACGGAATGGAGCTACGCCTCCGGTAGCCTAC
>JBBSNI010000307.1:0-7295 GCA_038232695.1 Cytophagales bacterium | reverse complement strand
ATGTCGTATTTCCGTCCTCTGAGCCCGGTTCGCAGCCTGTTGAAATAGTCTAAGCTACCGGTGAGTGTGCCACCAAACAAAGAAAAGTCGGCGCCTACGTCTAAAATCCTGCTTTCAAACCAGGATATATTGTCAATAGGCTGCCCCGTATCCTGGGTTCCTACCACAGGATTACCATTAAGAATAGCGGTTCCCCGGTTATAGACATACCCCGGAAGGTAGGCATACGGACTGATGTAATCTGCATCACCAGGTCTAAAGTCTCTGCCTCCAAAAAAGTTTATGTTCACGTTATCATCTCCTAAAATACCATAGGAAGCCCGAAGCTTTAAATTGTCTAACGGACTCGAGGCCCCTAACAACGTTTGCATGAATTCTTCTTCGGTAATTCGCCAACCTACGGAAACAGAAGGGAAGTAACCGACCCGCTTGCCGGGCGCGAAACGCCAGGAGGCATCACGTCTGCCGGATACTTCAAAATAATATCTGTTGGCATAACTGTAGTTGATCCGTGCAATGTATCCCAGGCGGGCTATTTCATTATCTGAGTCGTTGTAAGACACCACATCGTTGAAATAGATCAGCGGAAGGATATTGGTTTTGGGTACCGAGCGTGTAAAGGTCTCTGTGTTTCTTTCTTCGTATCTTTCTGCCAGTAACAAAGCGCCCACCTCATGGTCGCCAAAGACATTGGCATAGTTCAATCCTAATTGGGTATTGATTTTTTGTACCTTAAACACGTTTCGTTGTCTCCAGGGATTAGAGCTACCCCCGGTCACCCTGTATTCTTCTTCCGACTCTTCCGTGGCCGGGAAGTAGGTGTAAGCATCATAGACATATTCATGCACGTCTAACTGGCGTTCTTCATCGCTGTAAGAGTACAGCCCTCTGGCGGTCAGCCCTTCTACGCCGGGAATTTGATATTCCGCCGTTCCATTGATCTGTCCAAACCTTCTGATGTCTCTCAAATAACCGCCGAGCTTTTTGTTATTATATGCCCAGTTGGTCTCGTTATGCTTGATGTCGTTCAGATACTTGGGATTGTCGTTGGCATAGGGTCTTTCCCAGGGTGTATTTCTAAGAATAGCATATTTAGGCAGGAAATAATCATCGCCACCCGGTATGCCTGGATTCTCTGTTTTTTCAGAATAACCGTTGATACCAAGCCCTACTTTTAGCCTTTCGCTGACATTGGCGTCGACGTTGCTGATGATGTTCGTTCTGCCATAATCAAACTCATTGCCCAACACAGAATTGCTATAGTTACGGTTGCCCGCAAAGTAGTAGTTGATCTTCTCCGAGCCTCCTGAAGTGCTCAGGTTGATTTGTGTAGTTGGAGAATTTTTCTGTAGGATAAAATCCGTCCAGTTAAAGCTTTGATAACCGCGCTCCGTACCGATTCTGTATTTTTCCAGGTCTTCCGGTGTAATATTGGTTTCCCCAAAGCCATTTACATCGGCTTGTATTTTTTCCAAAGCCCAGATATAAGAACTGTTGGTCACTTTGGGAAAATTCACCCAATTCTGAAATCCCCGGTTGACATCTATGTTGACCGTATTGCGGTCGCCTCTACCCCCCCGTTTGGTGGTAACCAGCACCACACCGTTGGCCGCCCGTACGCCATAGACAGCAGCCGCTCCATCTTTTAGTATAGTGATACTTTCTATATCAGCCGGGGCAAGTCTGTTAAACTGTTTTCCATCCTGCTGAATGCCGTCAATGACATACAGTGGAGTGCCCATATTCCGGATCTGAATATCCGCCTCGGCGCCTGGACGACCATCCCGCTGGCGAAAGGCTACGCCGGGTAACTTGCCTGCCAGCCCGGTACTTACCGAAGTGCCGCCGCCTTTCACTCTTCCTATATCTTTGCTATCGATGGTAGAAATAGCGCCGGTGATGGATTCTCTTTTCTGGGTGCCATAGCCCATCACCACTACTTCATTCAAGGCCTGCACATCCTGGGCCAGGGTAATGTCAATGGTCGTCCGGTTGTTGATGGGTATTTCCTGAAGGGCATAGCCGATGTAGGAAAAAAGAAGCGTATCGTTCCCGTCGGCAACGGAGAGGGAATACTTGCCATCCACGTCGGTGATGGTACCGTTGTTGGTGCCTTTTACCAGCACATTTACGCCAGGCAGGGTCTCCTTGGTTTCCAGGTCTGTGACCCGTCCGCTGACGGTGATGGGCGGCACTTCCTCTACGGTAGGTTGCGGCATGGATACTTTGGCAACGCTGACGGAAATGGTGTTGTTGATGCGCTTAAAGTTCAAACGGGCTTTCTGTCCGATTGACCGTAGTACATCATTGACAGGGGCGTTTCTGAAGTCTAAGGTAAGGCTGGTTTTGACGGCCTTGACGTCTTCTCCGTAAGCAAAAACATAATCGGTTTTCTGCTCTATGGCTTGGAAAGCATCTTCAACAGAACTGTTCTTGAGTCTTATTGAGATTTTAGCTTCGTCAACACTGTTACGGACTGAGGCTTCTGCCTGCGCCAGGGTCGCAAAACCCAGTGGGAGGAGCAGGACCATGACAGCGTGTTTTCCGATAGCTTTGATGAGTAACGGTATACTGTTTTGCATAATGTTAAGTAGGTTATTGTAGAAAATTTTTGTCCGAATCAAACCTGAAAGCTATTGCCGCAGGTCCTCTGATGTTGATATAGCAGTGTGGTGTCATGATATTATTTTTTTGGTTGATGTTTTTTACTTCCGATGATGAGCTTCCGTCCGTTTTCGAAGCGGTATTCAACGCCCAGTATATACTGAAAGCTCTTCATAATATTGGGCAGGGTTTCGTCCATATACTTTCCGCTGATCCTGCGCCGGGCGGTAGCCTCATCGCTGATCTCGATAGATACATTAAACCAGCGTTCCAGCACGGTGGCGGCTTCTGCCAGCGTAGCTTCGTCAAAGCTTATCGTTTTGTCTTTCCAGGCAAGATACCGGTCTATGTCTACGGCTCTTTTGTGCAACTGCCCGTCATCATAGGCCTGCTCATGGGGCGTTAGCAATACCTCTTCGGCTTGGCCGGATGGGCGCAAAGCACTGACTTTCACCTTGCCTGTAACTACGGTCACCTGCAAAGGCTCCCCGGTGAATGCTTTGATCCCAAAAGAAGTACCCAGCACGGTCGTCGTCAGGGGAGCGCTTTTGATGATAAAGGGTCTTTCGGCATCGCTGGTCACTTCAAAAAAGGCTTCTCCTTCCAGTGTCACCTCCCTTGTACCAGGCCCAAAATGTTCGGGAAAAGAAAGCCTGCTATCGGCATTCAGATAGACTTTGGTACCATCGGTGAGCTTAATGGTCGCTTTCTGTCCCTTTAGCGTACTTTTTTGCACCCAAACCACTTTCGGCGCAGGCGTATCCTCGTAAGCCATATAGCTCCCCAGGCTCAGCCCGATGATGAGCAGCACGGAAGCGGCGATTTTCAGCCAGGCACGGGAGCTTGAAGTTTTTGCCTGTTGTGCCTCATATTGCTGTTTGTCCTTTCGGGCGATATTTCGCCGGATGTTTTTATGGATTCTTTCTTCCCTGAGCCACATGTCAAAGGTATCCGGCTCATCTTGCAGGGCTTCTTCCTGGAAAGAATCATGAAACCGGTGAAGTAAGTCTATTTCTTCCGGCGTACATTTTCCCTGTACATACTTATCCAGCAAGTGCCGGAACTGCCTTTCATCCATAGGTGATGCTATGAAATTGTTTCTGCTACTTTAAAGTAAGTACCCTCAACGGTTCGCTTCCCCCATGCGGTGGGTGAAAAATATGTGGGAGGTTTTTCCATTCCCCAAAACCCAGGGCAATGGAAATGATGGGATATAATCTTCTTTCTTTCTCCGGTCTCAATTTTTCGGAAAAATAGGAGAAACACCTACAGTGCCGTTTGATGCAGGGCGATGCGTAGCAGCTTCAGGGCTTTGGTGATTTGATGTTCTACCGTTTTGGGGGAGATGTCGAGACGGGTGGCAATTTCTTTGGTAGAAAGATTTTCGTTTCGGCTCAGTTGAAAAACCTCCTGGCACCGGGCAGGCAGACCGGCGACCGTTTTGCTGTACATTTCCTGCAACTCATTAAAATTGACAGCCTGCTCTGTCTGCTCTGCAAAAGTTATATGGCTGATCCTATCCAGGTGCTTCCTGGCGATGTTGCCGTCTCTGAGGAACTTAAAAACCTGGTTTCTGACCATCCCATACAAGTAGGCAGACAGGCAGGCGATGTCCGTATCCTTCCGTTTCATCCACAATTGGGTAAACACTTCCTGGATCATATCTTCGCTGGCCTCGTGGTCTTTGAGGACTTTATAGGCGGAAAGATACATTTTTGACCAGTACCTATTGTAAAGCTCATTAAAGGCCGGGATGTTGCTGCAACGGGTTTGTTGCCAGAGGTCTCCATCCTTATGTCCGGAAAAATCCTTCAATGCCATGCTGTAGAAGGTTAGGGTTGTAAAAGTATTAATAGTAGCTTTAGAAAGCCGATCAATTTAGTAATTTAAAAAAACAGGTCAAATATTTCAGGAATTTTGTTTTATTACATCAGAAGATGGAAGAAGTAACCGCTTAAACTTTACAGGCAGAAGGCTGGTTTGGTCATAAACGCGTTCTATAACCCTACACCCTATGAAAGATTGGATTTTAACTTCCTTTGACATAATAGTACCTACCCTGATTTCCGCTTGTCTGGTGTATATGATCATCATTCTATATACCCGGATTTTTGGCTTGCGCAGCTTTTCTAAAATGTCCGGCTTCGACTTTGCTATGACCATCGCTATTGGTAGTCTGCTGGCTTCTACGGCGGTGAACAAAAGCACGACGGTCTTTCAGGGGGGAACAGCACTATTAGCCCTGTTTTTTTTGCAAACGGCTATTGCCTTCCTGCGCCGGAAGTTTACCTGGTTTAGCAAAGCCGTAGACAATAAACCGATCCTGCTGATGCGCGGCAGCGAGATACTGCACGACAACCTAAAGAAAGCCCACGTCAGCGAAGATGACCTGCGCTCTAAGCTCCGGGAAGCCAACGTACTGAATTATTCACAGGTGAAGGCAGTCGTCTTCGAGACGACCGGCGATGTCTCCGTTTTGCATTCTGATAAAGATGAGGTGCATTTTGATCTTGACCTGCTGAAAAATGTGCAAGGTACGGATCGCTTTTCCTGAGTAGACGTGCACAAATTTTCACCCATGAAAAGAAGAAATTTTATAAAAATGGCAGGTGTCAGCGGGGCTTCCCTGGCGCTGAAGCCGGAGATCAGCCTGGCCAGGAAGAAGCCAGCCGTCACGGAGCTTTCTATAGACCCTGCCCCTTTGTTCGAACTGAGCCCCTATCTCTATATGCAGTTTATGGAGCCTTTGGGTACGACCGACAGTTCGGTAGAAGCTTCCTGGGACCATGCCAAAGCTCAATGGAAGCCTGGTTTGATGGAAGTCACGAAGGAATTATCGCCCGCTATGATGCGCTGGGGTGGTAACCTGAGCGCCTACTACAAATGGAGAGAAGGCGTAGGCCCCAGGAAAAGCCGTGTACCTTTTCTCAATACCGATTGGGGCGGCATGGAAACCAGCCAGATAGGCACGGCGGAGTTTGTGGATTTTAGCCGACAAGTGGGCGCAGATGCTTTGATGTGCGTCAACTTTGAGTCAGACGGCTTGCCCCGCTATGCCGTCAACGGAAGAGGCGAAAACCGCTCGGGCGACAGTAAGGAAGCGGCCGCCTGGGTAGACTATTGTAACAATCCTTCCAATAAGCTAAGGATCAGCCACGGATTTAAAGAACCGCTTCGCATCGGTCATTGGCAACTGGGTAATGAAACCTCCTACCGCAAGGAGGGCTTTGACAATGCCACCGCAGCCCAAAAGACTATTGAGTTTGCCAAAGCCATGCGCGCCGTTGACCCAACGATCCAACTCATCGGCTGGGGCGATAGTGGCTGGGCTAAGCTGCTGATGGAAACTGCCGGAGAACATATTAATTATGTCGCCTTCCACCATATGTTTGACCCGGGCGAAGGCATGAAAAACTCGCCGGTAAAAAACAATCAATACCGGAAAGACCCTGCCGCCACCTGGGAAGTGCTGATGAATGGGTACAAAATCCACGAGGAGAAAATCATCAAAATCAGGGAAGAAACAGCACCTTACAACATACCGTTGGCTTTGACAGAATGTCATTACAGCATAGAGGGGCGCAACCGCTGCGAGGTCTTATCTTCCTGGGCGGCCGGTGTTTCGTATGCCCGTATCATGAACCTGCACGAGCGTCATGGCGATGTGCTCAAGATCGGGACGATGGCCGACTTTTGCGGCACCCGCTGGCAGGTGAATGCCATCATGATCCCTGTGCCGCACGGACAGCCCTTTATGATGCCTACGGCTAAGATCATGTGGCTTTACCGCAAACACACCGGCAAAGATTTCATCAATATTACAGGGATGCCCCCCGAACTGGACGTGACGGCCAGCCGTACCGGCAATACCCTGTATCTGCATGTAGTCAACACCAGCCGTACGCGGTCTGTAGAAACTTCTTTTAAAGTAAAGGGTCATGCTGTACATGCCGGCAAAGCCTTTGAATTGTCTACCGACCCTGAGTTTGAGTTGATGTCTACCAAAGAGGATCCTTTGATGCCAAAAATCCGGCAGGTGGAGCCTGGTAAACCCTTTACCTTTGCGCCCGCTTCAGTGACGGCGGTGGAGTTAACTATGTCTTAGAAAAAATATGGCAAGGGGTATATTCAGATGTTGGTGCAGCGCACTGATTTCTTTGGTAGTAGGCTTACGCTTTCGGTTCATGATCTCTGACACCCTGCTTTTTGGACCAAGGATAGGCACTAAATCCTGCTGAACCATGCCACGTTCTTCCAAAGCTGCCCGTATAGCATCCACCGGGTCAAGGGGTAAGCTGGGGTAATGCGTTTGCTCATAGGCTTCCACATTGGAAAAAATTTTATTACATTGCCCGTATAGTAGAAAATATTTTATGATTGATAGTACATAAGGACGCTATAGTGGAAAAAATTTTACAACTACAAGAAATCATCTTCAGTTCTTCTGAGGCAAAGGAATCTCAACAAATTGGTCGTTGGCAGAAAGAAGGCATATTACGAAAGATCGCACCGCGGGTCTATACCTCAAACCTTGAAGAAGAGCCGGAAAAGATTATCGCCCGCCATATTTTCACATTATTGGGAAACTGTATCCTGGCGCCCTGCTAAGCCATCGTAGTGCCTTGGAGTTTAAACCTCCCCCCACAGGACGTTTATTTGTTACCTACACTTACACAAAAAAAATCAAACTT
>JBBSNI010000306.1:0-7297 GCA_038232695.1 Cytophagales bacterium | reverse complement strand
CCTACCCCCTTCCAAGGGGGACAGTAGCCACGCAGTGTCCCCCTTGGAAGGGGGTAGGGGGATGAATGACAGCATGTACAATACGTATAGGTTTGATTCTTTATCACTACTCATTTAAGAGCTTTTAAATAAGGTCAATGCATTTTGGGTGGTCTTCTCTGCCAGTTCTTCTACACTTACTTGCTTACAGTCAGCTACTTTCTGTGCAATTAACGGCAGATAGGCAGGTTCGTTGCGCTTTCCCCGGTGCGGTACCGGCGCCAGATAAGGGCTGTCCGTTTCCAGCACTATATGATCCAAGTCCATACCAGCGATGACTTCATCCATCTTAGCGTTTTTAAAGGTAGTCACACCCCCTAATCCTGCGTAGAAACCTGCTTCGGCAATCCGTTTGGCTTCGTCTGCGGTGCCCGTAAAGCAATGAAAAACACCCGTCAGACGCTCATCTTTCTTTTCTTCTACGATAGCGATGGCATCTTCAAAAGAACTGCGCGTATGAATGACAACAGGGATTTGATACTGCCGCGCCCAATCGATCTGGATACGAAAGGCTTCCTGCTGCTGCGCCTGAAAGGTCGTGTCCCAGTAATAGTCCAGCCCGATCTCGCCCACGGCGACAAAAGGGCGGCGCTGGAGCCAGGATTCTACCAGGTAAAGCTCCTGCTCAAAATGTTTGTTGACCGAGCCGGGGTGCAATCCCATCATCGGCAGGCAGCAGCCCGGATAGCGGTCTTCCAGCAACAGCATAGCATCTATAGAGGTCTGGTCAATATTAGGCATATAGATCCGCTGGATACCGGCTTCATGAGCGCGCTCTATGATTTTGGGACTGTCTTCTTTGAACTGCTGGTCGTAAATATGGGCATGGGTATCAATCAAGGGCATCTTTGCGTCATTTTGTGCCGAAATTACAAAATTTTTAGTTAAAACGTACGCCCTTTCCAGATGGTCTTTACGGGCAGAAAATAGTACAGGACAGTACTTAGCGTAGTCACTGCCGCATACAGATCATAGGGCAGCAGGCAGGCAGCCAGGCGCAGCCTGACAGCGCGCCTTAATTGTAGCTTTTTAATAACGAGTATAAGGAACAGGCTTTGCAGCAGGGTTTTACTAATAAATATGAGCAAAGCCGCAGGCAGATCAAGAAAAGCTAACAGAATAACAAATGGATAAAATAAAACCTGTAGTATCAGCAAAGCCACCATCAACCGGGGCAGCCGGACGGCTCCCTGCATCCAGCGCCGCCGCTGCTGCATGAGTTCGCCAAAGCTGGGCATAGGCTGGGTAAACACTGTAACGCGCTGGTCTACGGCATTGCAAAAGCCAAAGCCCCGCTTAGTCACTTCCTGCAAGATCTGAAAGTCTTCGGTAATAGAAAAAGGCAAAGATTCGTAGCCGCCGGTCGCCTCATACGCCTGGCGGGTCATGAGCATATTGTTGCCCATCGTAGCCGTAGGTACACCCAGATCGCTCACCACCTTGACCATGCCCAGGGCAAAGAGCCAGTCGATGCGCTGTAGCTGCGCCCACAAACCCTTGTTGTGTACCAAGGTAATGCCTGTGACGATGCCGACAGGTTGTGTTCGGGAAGCCATTTGCCAGCTTTGCAGCATCCCCCGTATCCAGCCCGGCGGTGCGGTGATGTCGGCATCCGTGATGAGCAGAATATCGGCAGGTGTCTGATCGCCTGCATTTGCCTGAGCCAGATGTGCCAGCACGTTGGCTTTGGCACGCGCCTGCCCTACCGTACCTTGCACGTCAATCACCCGGACACGGCTATCGCGGGCAGCATAAGACTGCGCTATGGTGAGGGTAGCATCCGAGGAGGCATCGTTGCCTACATACAGACAAAGTTTATCGGGCGGATAGTCTTGTGCCAGCAGGTAGTCCAGGCAACGCGCCAGGTGGTGGGCTTCGTTGCGCACGGCCAGCAGGATCGCTACCCTGGGGTAATAGTCAGGTTCAGAGAAAGGAACAGGCAGAAATTCAGCATGGGCAGCCACCGCCTCCGTCGCGGATGAAGCCGGTGGATGGTAGCGTTTGAAATGGGTCAGCCAGAAAACCACTAACAGCAGGTTTACGGCCAGCGTAATACCGGTCAGGCAAGCTAATAATATCATAAAGCTTATGAGTATTTCGGCAACAGGTTAGCGCCTTCGCGTTTACAAGGTCCCAAACCGGAAGCCTGAGGAGGCAAAGTGATCCAGATAGCGTGGCAGCACATATTCCAGGTTCTTTTCGGCTTTGTAGCTGTCGTGGAAGATAATGATGGTGCCGCCGTTAGTATGGGAAATACATTTTTGCAAACACTTTTCAGCGTCAAAGTCGGGGTCAAAATCGCCTGAGAGTATGTCCCACATCACCAGGGTATATTCATGCTTTAACAATTGTATCTGGCTTTTCTTGATCTTGCCGTAGGGCGGACGAAACAGGTTGGTAAGCGTTTCGGAAGGTTTGAGAGGCTGCCGGAGCGAATGCTCGCATAAGGTGATGTCATTGAAGTAATCCTGGTCGCGGGTCTCCCAGCCGTTGAGGTGGTGCTGGGTATGGTTGCCTACGACATGCCCCTGATCTATGATCTTCCGGTACAGGTCAGGATGATCTTCTACATTCTCACCTACACAAAAAAAGGTAGCCTGCGCCTGGTACGTCTTCAGGGTATCCAGCACAAATGGTGTAATGCCGGGCACCGGACCATCATCAAAAGTCAGGTACAAACAGGGTTTCTCTGGCTGATGCTCCTTTTTTTTATCCCACAGCAGGTTAGGATACACATATTTGAGTACGGCAGGCGTCTTGAAAAAGTTCATAGCGGTCAGGCAACTTTTAGTAGCGCAGTATTAACTTTGAGCGACAGGAAGGTAACATCATCGGCGTATTCCGTGTCGCCATTAAAATCATCCAGTTCCTTGAACAAGTCTTGATGAATTTCCTTCAACTCTTTGCATACGTTGTCAGCCAGATACTGTTGCAGCCGCTCCAGCCCGAAGGCTTCCTCCTTGTCGTTAAAAGTCTCGGTAAGCCCATCGGTATAGGCAAAAAATGAAAAGCTATCCAGGTTTTCGATATATCCTTCGTGCAGGAAAGGCAGCGGATAAAAACTGCCCAGCACGAGGGTGCCCTGCTCAAGCAGGTGTACCTGCCGGTTGGCGTCAATGAGCACCGGCGGGTTATGCCCGGCGTTGACGTAGCGCAGGGTACGCTCTTCCTGGTGGTAGATGGCTATAAAGAAGGTAATAAAATTTTCTCCGTTGGCGCTTTGTGTCGCCTGGTAATTCAGTTCCGAGACAATCTCTTTGAGGTTCATGGTCTGGCGCGTGATGGTGCGCAGCGCTGCCTGGAAGTTGGACATGAGCAGCGCGGCAGGCACGCCCTTGCCGGAAACATCTCCCACACAGACCAGGAAGTGGCGGGCAGTAAGCTGAATAAAATCATAATAGTCGCCGCCGACCGAGTGGTGGGGAATATAGCTGGCTTCTACCTGTAATCCTTCCTGCTGAGGCAGGTTTTTGGGAAAAAGAAACTGCTGCACCTGCCGGGCTATTTCCATTTCCTTGCGGATAGCTTCCTGCGCCAACTGTTTGCGCGCCAGCTTTTTGTTCTCAATAGCCACGATGATGATATTGCTGAGCGCCTGGATAAAGGTCGTGCTGATGGTATGTCCGTCGGTATCCAGTCCGCTGACAAAGACCATGGCCAGCCTCCGGTCTTTGTGGGATACGGGTACGACCATGTCAAACTCTGCAAAGAGCCCGGTGGGCTGCGTATCGTTAAGACGGGTAATGTCTTCTATCGAAAGGAAGTACTCGTCGAACAGATGGTCGGTAAAATCCGTGTGGGTGCCAAAGTTTGCTTTGCATTCCCAGCGGCTTGCCTCTTCGTCGAAGACATACAAAGCCAGTTTGCGGATATTCAGGTTGGCGCGCAGCGTGAAGTTGTAAATCTTATAGAGCGATTCTTCCGGCAGGTTGTTGTTGATAGACTGCGTCACTTCCAGCAAGGAGTTAAGCTCTAACTCTTTGAGTTCATACTGGTTTTTTATATGGTCGATCTCCATGAAGTTATCCCAAACATTAAAGTTTCTTCCCACAAAAATAGCAAATCGCTTGTTAGTTTGCACATTTTGCAGAAACATTGGTGCTGCTGATAGTATTAAGCAGTAGGAACAGATGTTAATGAACCCAAACCCTTATGGACTTATTCACTATTATCACCCTGCTGGTGGTTGTCTCTGCTATTTTCGGATACATCAACGTACGTTTTCTCAAACTGCCTACCACCATCGGGCTCATGATCATGGCCATTGGGCTGACTGTCCTGCTCTTGTTAGTAGGCAGTGTTAACCAGGCAGTGCTGCAATATACACAAACCCTGGTCAATAATATTGACTTTAGTGATTTGATCCTGGATGTGCTGCTTAGTTTTCTGCTCTTTGCCGGGGCGCTGCACACCGACTGGGACAGGCTCAAATCGCAGGGCGGTCCTATCTTGGTGCTGGCTACCGTCGGCGTGGTAGCTTCTACCTTTGTGGTGGCTACCCTCTTTTACGGCGCGCTGCATTATGTGCTGGGCTATGAGGTAGCCTACATCCACTGCCTGCTCTTCGGTGCGCTGATCTCCCCGACCGACCCTATCGCTGTGCTGGGCATCCTCAAGCAGGTCGGCGTACCTAAGAACCTGGAGATCAAATTTGTGGGCGAGTCGCTTTTTAATGACGGTGTGGGCGTGGTGGTCTTCCTGACGATCTACAACATTGCCCAAAAAGGTCTGGGCAATGTGACAGGTTCCGAGGTGTTGCTGCTTTTTGCCGAAGAAGTGGGCGGGGGCATTGCGTTGGGCTTTGCGCTGGGCTACCTGACCTACTGGCTGACCCGTACCATCGACCACTACGAGACGGAGGTGATGATCACCCTGGCTGTTGTCATGGGCGGCTACCTGCTGGCCAACCAGCTACACTTTTCCGGTCCGCTGGCCATGGTGGTTGCCGGGCTTTTTATTGGCAACAGTGCCCGCCGTACCGCTTTTTCCCAGCTTACGCAGAGCTACTTAGACCGTTTTTGGGAACTGATCGACGTGTTGCTCAACGCCGTACTGTTTGTGCTCATTGGGTTGGAGTTGCTGGTCATCAACCTGGACAAAGTGTTTATATTAGGTGGTTTGCTGGCCATTGTTATTGTGAACGTGTCGCGCTATTTGGTACTTAAAGCGCCCATTTACTTTTATAACAAGCGGCTGGAGTTTGTGCCTCACACGAGCCTGATCATGACCTGGGGCGGCTTGCGGGGCGGTATCTCCATTGCCCTGGCCTTGTCGCTGGCAGGTGATATGGAAAGGGATTTCTTTCTGACGGTGACCTATATTGTGGTGGTCTTTTCCATCATCGTGCAGGGGTTGACGGTCGGCAGGTTGATCAAAAGGCTGGGCATCAGCACCGAGCCGGAGCCGGAAGCGGAGCGGGCTGCTCATTAGTATTTTTTGTTAAAATATAATTTTCAAACCTTAACTCATGCAAACGGATTCATCCCGGCAAAGCTTTTCTTGCCTGTCATCTGGTTCATCTTTTTCATCACCTTACGCATATCGGAAAACTGCTTGATCAGGTTGTTGACGTCCTGCACCGTCCTGCCGCTGCCGTTGGCGATCCTTTTCTTACGGCTTCCGTTGATCATATCCGGATTCTGCCGCTCCTGTGGGGTCATAGACCGGATGATAGCCTCTATCGGTTTGAAAGAATCATCATCTATGTCGAGGTCTTTGAGCATCTTATTCATGCCGGGCAGCATGGCGATCAGGTCCTTGACACTGCCCATCTTTTTGATCTGCTGTAGCTGCGAAAGAAAGTCTTCAAAATTAAACTGGTTCTTTCTCATCTTCCGGTTCAGACGTTCGGCTTCTTCTTCGTCGAAGACCTGCTGCGCTCTTTCTACCAGCGTGGTCACATCGCCCATGTCCAGGATACGGCGCGCCATCCGGTCGGGATAGAAGATGTCGATGGCGTCCATTTTTTCGCCGTTGCTGACAAACTTAATGGGCTTGTTGACCACTGTTTTGATAGAAAGTGCCGCACCGCCGCGGGTATCGCCGTCCAGTTTGGTCAGCACCACTCCATCGAAGTTGATGCGCTCATCAAAAGTTTTGGCCGTATTGACGGCATCCTGCCCGGTCATGGAGTCTACCACAAACAAGGTTTCTGAAGGGGACAAGGCTTTTTTCAGGGAAGCAATTTCCTCCATCATGGCCTCGTCGATCGCCAGACGCCCTGCCGTATCGACGATCACGGTTTTAAAATGATTCGTTTTGGCGTGTTGAATGGCTCGCTGGGCAATAGCCACGGCGTCTTTGTTGTCGGGCTCGGCATATACTTCTACGCCTACCTGCTCTCCTAATACTTGTAGCTGCTTGATCGCTGCCGGACGGTAGATGTCGCAGGCTACCAGCAGCACCTTGCGGTTTTGTTTTTTCAGAAAGTTAGCAAGCTTGCCGGTAAAGGTAGTCTTACCAGATCCTTGCAGACCGGCGATCAGGATCACAGACGGATCGTCTTTCAGGTTGATGCCTACCTGGCTGCCGCCCATCAGTTCGGTGAGTTCTTCTTCTACGATCTTGGTGAGCAACTGCCCCGGTGAGACAGCGATCAGTACTTTCCTGCCCAGGGCTTTTTCGCGGATGGTATCCGTGACATCTTTGGCTACTTTATAGTTGACGTCGGCATCGATCAGGGCGCGTCGGATTTCTTTTACCGTCGTGGCTACGTTGATCTCTGTGATGTTTCCCTGTCCTTTCAGGTTTTTGAAAGCATTGTCCAGCCGGGTACTTAATGAATCAAACATACGTGGGTTTTAATAAAAATATAGTGATGAAACGTGGTTTCTCCTGCTCAAAACAGGCATGAAACTTTTTTCAAAAATAACACTAAAAATGGAATATCGTTCGCAGCCAGCGCTTGATTGCTGGCAGAATGTATTTATTAATTATAAAATTATTGAATCCGGCAAGGAGTAAAAAATACAGCGTACCCGTGCATGGTTCAGGAAAAATATATATTTTTTGCTGAAAACCTTACCTCAGTTTTTAGGCAAGCTGAGTGTGTTGTATCGCTTTTTATTGATAAAAGTATAGTTTTGTATAAAAATAATTATAACAAGACCCCGAAAGAGTCATGGATATTCTTGAATTAATTACCGGCAAAAGAAAACAACAAGCCAAAGGTCAGTTGAGAAACCTGATCGAAGTAGCCACTTCTGACGGCAACTTTGATGGCATCGAGGTAGATTACCTGCTTTCGCTGGCAGGGCGG
>JBBSNI010000305.1:0-7383 GCA_038232695.1 Cytophagales bacterium | reverse complement strand
TTTTTTAAACTTTATATTTTTAGGATTACTTTTCTATGACCGTGTCTTTAACTTCTGAAAGCGCCTGCAACAGGTTGACTTCCTCGCTGGAGAATACCAAATCCAGATCAAGTAGCATGATGAACTGGTCTTCCACTTTGACCATGCCTTCAATAAACTCAGACTTGTATTTAGCGCCCATGCTGGGAGCTGGCTGTATCCTGTCCTGCTCTATTTCCATCACTTCCTGTACATTATCTGCAATGGCGCCCAGCACCATGTCCTGACCTTCCATGTTGATATTCATCACGATGATGCAGGTGTTGACCGTATCGGGGGCAGGCGGCAAGCCGAACTTGATGCGTGAGTCTATGACAGGCAGCACACTGCCTCTCAGGTTGACCACCCCGCGCATGAAGTGGGGGGAACGGGTGATCTTGGGAATCTCCAGGATCTCAATCACCTTGCTCACGCTGGCGGCGAACACTTCATCGCCAAGCCGGAAGGTGAGGTACGAATCTAATTTTTCTACTTCTGTCATAGGGTTGTTACTTTGGTTATTATCATTTGTCTAAAGGTTCATGGGCGTTCTTACCTACTTTTCTACCGGGGAAGCTTCCGCGATCTTGTGTATCAGTTTTTCAATCAGTTTATAAGGATCAATCACCAGCGCGACGCTGCCATCGCCCAGGATGGTGGCATCGGAGAATTCGTTCTGCCGGGCATACAAATTACCCAGGGGTTTGACCACCGCCTGGTACTCACCGACGATATGGTCTACGGCTAAGCCTACCGACTCTCCCTGGTAAGGAATGTTGATGATCTGGCTCAGTGGTACAGGCGCATTCACGATGCCAAACTCTCTGCGTAAGAACAGAAAGGGCGTACGGACGCCGTCCAGGGTGATCCATTGGTTGAAGGTATTTTCCAGCAGGCTGGTTGCTACCTCAAAACATTTGTTGATCGCAAAGAGCGGAATGATAAACCGGGTCTCATCAATCTCTACCAGCATCCCATCGATGATCGACAGGGTCAGCGGTAGTTTGATAGTAAAGGTGGTGCCTTCGCCATGTTTGGAAGCAATGTCTACCGTGCCGCGGATGTCTGTGATGTTTCGCTTCACTACGTCCATGCCGACGCCTCTTCCCGAAACGCCCGTCACCTTCTCAGCGGTAGAGAAACCAGGCAGAAAGATCAGGTACAGCAACTCATCATCGGCGAGCGAAGCTTCCGGCGCGATCAGTCCTTTTGTGATGGCTTCGTCTTTGATTCTTTGCAGGTCGATACCGGCTCCATCATCTTTGATCTCAATGATCACGCTGGCGCCGGCGTAGTAGGAGCGAAGCAGCACCGTGCCCTGGGCAGGTTTGCCGTTTTTTATGCGCTCTTCCGGAAGCTCTACGCCATGATCCATCGCGTTGCGCAACAGGTGAAGCAGAGGATCGGTCAGCTTCTCAATGATGGATTTGTCTATCTCCGTGTCTGTGCCCTCCGTTTTGAAGACCACATCTTTGTTCAGCTCTTTGGAAAGGTCGCGCACCAGCCGCTGGTAGCGTGTCGATAGACTATCCAGCGGGATCAGGCTCATCTTGAAGGCATTGTCGCGCAGCCTGCGGGTGATCTTTTCTATATTTTCTGATACAGCATCCAGCTCCTGAGACACATTAGTTTCAGCAAAAAGGGATAAGCTCGCTTGTGTGGTAACCAGTTCACTCACCAGGTTCATTAGTTCGTCCAGCCGTTCTGAACCTATCCGTATAGATGATTTATGTTTTGCTGTTTGATTTTCTTCTACCACCTGCTCTGTTTTGCCGGTCTTGGGCAGCGCGGAGCGCAGTACCTCCGATCCTGCCGGGCGGTCAAAGGAGTGGTTGCTCCAGACTTTATCCTTGGTTTCCTGGTCGAGAACCAGTCCGGTATCTTCTATTTTTTGTATGGCAATGTCGCACTCGGTATCCACAAACATAAAGACATCCCTGATCTCTGTTTCGCCCGCATTGGTTTGAAGGAACACCTCGAAGCAGGTATAGCTGGTCTCAGGGTCGAGATCGTTCAGACCGGGCAATGCCTTGAAATAAGGCAGGACCAGCCCGGAGCCCAGGGCCAGAAGGTCGTCTAAGAGGTACAGGGTATTGGTGCCGTTGCGCAGTATGTTTGCCTGCGGCGATAAGGAAATGTAGTATAAGCCCTGGGAAGGTGCTGTAGGATTGGCGGCTTCTGTGTGCGTGGTGGCATTGCCCAATTCAGTAGACAAACTTTCTATCTCGTGCAGAAGCCTTTCGTGGTTTTCAAAAAGAGCCTTGGTGGTTATTTGGGGTCAGCCAGCAGTTGCTTGAGGTGGTCCAGGCTTTCGAAGGTGATAGAAAGTATACCTGGGGTGAGTAGGCATTCTCCGTTGCGTACTGACTCATAAATGCTCTCCAGGTGGTGCGTCAGCGCGTTGATGGTGTCGTATCCGAACATGCCCGCCGTACTTTGAGGGTATGCATCACGCGGAATACATGGCTGATGCATTCTTTGTTGTCAGCATCGGCTTCCAAAGCGAGCAGCCCTTTCTCAAGGTCGGCAAACAACTCCTCAGCCTCTGCGATAAAAGTATGTTGAAGGTTATCTTCCATGTTTAGCGGATCACTTTTTTGACGACTTCCAATAGTTTTTCCTGCACAAAAGGTTTGACGATCCAGCCGGTAGCGCCGGTCGCTTTGGCTTCCTCTTTTTTGCTCAGTTGCGATTCGGTTGTCAGCATCAGGATCGGGATGGTGGCATAGCCTTCCTTTTTGCGGATCTCCCGGATGAGTTGTATGCCGTCCATCTTAGGCATGTTCAGATCGGTAATGACCAGGTCAATGTCTCTGCCATCCAACAAGTCATAAGCTTCGGCGCCGTCTACGCCTTTGTTGACCGTATAGCCTGCCCCTTCCAGGGTCATGCCGACCAACTCGCGGATACTTTCCGAATCATCTACAATGAGGATACTTTTCATATTTGTTTGTTATTAAGGTGTTAAAGTGTTCAGGTGTTAGGGTGTTCATGTGTTGCTGATTACTTTTTAACTTGAGCATTGAATATTGAGCATTGATTATTGAGTGTTAAAAAATATTCAATATTCAACACTCAACACTCAATATTCAAGGAAATCTAATCATAGGAACCAGGCCAAAGCACACAACCCCTGATGTCAAGGCAGCGTTTCAACCCAAACACCTTAACACCTGCTTAAAACCACACTTCATCATAAGCTCATCCACGGCTTCCTGCACGGGCCATTCCAGGGAAAGCTTCTTTTGCTCCTTCAACCATTGCTGATGAAAGGCATACAATAACTGAAGGGCCGTTACATCCATCGCGGCGACCTCTTTCAGGGAGATCGTGACTGCCTGTTGGGGCGTGGCTCCCAGTTCTACCAGCATTTCTTTCCATGCCTTGGCAGAAGATACCGTCAGATCGCCCGTGACGGAGAGCATGACGCCTTTTGCTTGGTGGTTTGTTAGCTTAAATTCTGCTTTCATATGATTAGAATAGTTCGACTTCCTGTCTTTCGTTTCCAAAACCCTGCTGCTGATAGGCTTGCATCAAAGCTTTACTTTCTCCCTGCCAATGGTCGATCAACCATTGCAGCACATACCGCTCGCTTTCCATCGTATACAAGGCAGCCATCTGCTTACCCGGTGCGCTGACACATCCATGCCGGGGCGACTCTGCCAAGCGTTGTACCATGATCGCTTCCAGCCTTGCCGACAGACTTCTTAGCTGCTCCTGTATGCTATCTGTGTATGAAACCAGGGCTGCCTTTTGTAAACCTGCGGCCATGCTCTCAAAGTCCTGGCGGGCTGTTTTGACCTGCAAGGCGTTGAGTTTGAAAATAAAATTGGCGTGGTCGCAAGGAGGCTGGCATGTCTGACAGCGCTTTTCTTCCACTGTTTCTTTCCTAAGCAATGCATCGTTCAGCGTCATCACATGGCTGAGCTTCTGGCTGAGTATATCCAGGTACTGTAGTTCTTTTACAGGCATGGTCATGAGCTCGTGTTTTTTCATAGACGAACCTGCCCATTGAGCCGTATCCAGCAGGTTGTACAGACAGGTTTTTATCTCTGCGATGGCAGACCTGTACTTTTCAATACCCGGATGAATGCTCAACTGCAAGTTGTTTTCCATATCGTTTTAAAAAAGGTCAATGGAAATTTTTTGTATAAACAGGGTAAAGAAGGTCATCTCATCCACGTCTGCCTGCGCTGCGGTAAGCAGCAAGGAAAGTTCTTCGCCTTTGGTGCTGGTAGCAGTCACTTCCGTTCTGATGGTCACCTCGTTGCCGGTACGGTCGTAGACCCTTCTTTTCCCCTGAGAGTTTTTTACAATATGCAGCGAGATCAGCTTGGTAATTTCGGCACCGACCAGGCCGCTATAGGTATATCCAAATATTTCCTGGGCAGCCGTGTTGATAAACTCTATCCTGCCCTTGTCATTAAAGCTGATCACACCGTCCATGCATCCGTTCAGTATGGCCAGGTTCTTTTTCCTTTCAATCTCTACCTCATCGAGCTTTTTCTGAAGTTCCATCTCCTTGCGGTGCATCTCTTCCTGGGTAGACTGTAGCTCTTCCATATTTTGCCTGAGCTCTTCCTCTCCCGACCGCATGTCTTCAGCCTGTTGCTGCGACTGTTCCAGCAGTTGGGTGATGCTGTCTTTGAAGCGCATCTCGGAGAGTTCGGCCGCAATGCTTTCCTTTACTTTTTCTATCAGGTCCAGGTGGTGGGTGTCGAGTACCTGGAAGGCGGCTAACTCTATGGCGCCAAATACTTTCTCCCGGAAGATCAGGGGCACGATCAGCAGGAAGCCGGGGGTGGCTTCTCCCAGCCCGGAGGTAATGCGTACATAATCTTGGGGCACCTGCTTGATCATGATAGACTTCTTTTCCAGCACACTTTGCCCCAGCAGTCCCTGACCTACGGCAATGACTACCTTTTGGTCGTTGAACTTTTGTTTGCCGTACGCATAGGATGCCAGCAGTTCCAGTTGGTTTTCCTCTTCCTGAAAGAGATAGAATCCGCCCTGGTTGGCATCTACATGTTTGATGAGGGAAGAAAGGGTCAGGTAGGCGTATTCGGCCAGGTCTTTGCTGTTTTTGCGTATTTCTGAGATAGCGGCCACGCCTTCGGCCGTGCGGATACGCCTGGCTTCTTCTTCTTTGAGTTGCGCCAGTTTGTTTTCCAGGGACAAAAGCGCGGCACCTGCTTCGCCTTCTAAGGCCAATCCTTCCAGGGCATTGCCTGAAGCGATGTGCTGAAGGGCAATAGAAACCTGGTCCAATTGGTGTCTTGAAGCGTTAAACTCCTCGACGAGTAAGGTCAAAGGAGGCTGCTCTTCCTTGGAATTATCTCCCGGAGAGGCATCTCCCAACGCAGACAAAGCCACTTGCCGGATCGTCTTTTTGGTCGTTACTTGTACGACAAAATAGTAAAGCGCAGTCAGGGCAAAGGGAATCCAGGCATACGCTGAGGCGGTTATGGCTAACCATAAGCCCGTGGCTGTTACCAAAGCCGGAAGCCCATATTTTATTGTACTTGCCAGAAATTTCACGATCTGTATAGATTTAAATACTTGTTGTGTAAAACATTTGCTGGCAAAACTATGGCGTTTTTGTAAGTTGTTTTCTTGTAAAGGAAAGGTCGCCTGACAAGTGTAACGTTTTAAGAGAAAGGGTTGAATTTTTAAACGCTTCCTGTATTTCTGCTGTTAAAGGAAATGGGTATTGCGCAATGACCGGTGAAAGGCAGGCATGGTGCGCTTACCCGGAAATTTAGTATTCGCTAATAAATATTGTTTTGAAAGTAGAAGATTACATAGCGTCCGGAATATTAGAACAATATGTATTAGGCATCTTGACGGAAGAAGAGGCTGCCAGGGTAGCAGGCATGGCAGCGCGCTATGAGGAAGTACGTCTTGAATTGGAAAAGTTGGAATATGCCCTTCAGGATATGGCAGAAGAATTAGCCATCAGCCCGCCCCCGCGTGTGCTGGATAAGATCAAAGAAAAGATTTTTCAGGAAGAAGCTACTGCCCCGCCTGCATCCAAAAAGAAAGTACATTACCTGCAATATGGTATAGCCGCTACCTTTACCCTCAAACTGGTCGTCCTGGCACTGGCCGCCCACTTCTGGGTACAGTGGAAGGCTACCGAAGACCGGCTCACGCAGATGCAGCACCGGTACGAAAACCTGGCGCAGGAATCCCGGCAGGTCACCCAGGCGCTGGTAGCCGTCAGCGACCCCGCCTTCCGGACGATCGCCTTACAGGCACAAGACCCCGCTTCCGGCAGCCAGATACTTATCTACTGGAATGAAAAAACACAAGAGGTATATCTCAACCTTTCTCAACTGCCTGCCAACCCAAGTGGACAGCAGTACCAGCTATGGGGCATGGTCAACGGTAAACCCGTAAGCCTGGGCGTGTTTGACGTGCAAGATAGCCAGCCGCAGATGATCCCGATGGAAGGCGTAGCAGGCATCACCAGCTTTGCCGTCTCGCTGGAACCCCTCGGAGGAAACGATTCTCCTGATAGGCAGGGGCAGTATTTTCAATAGACTGTAGAACTGAAGAGTTGAAGAACTGAAGAACTGAATCATTGATTTTCAATCAGCTCTTCAGTTCTTCAATTCAAGTATAAACAGTAGGATACGTCTGGCGCGAGGGTGGCAGGGCTGGCTTTGGGCAGTTTGCCGGGCTGCACGGAGGTAGCAGGGCAGGCTTTCTTAGGCTTTGCAGTATGACAGGAAGGTTACAGGGCAGGCCTTTAATGCTTTTGCAGGGCGGCCGGAAGGTGCCAGGCCTGCCTTTGGGGTACTGTGCAGCCCGGCCCGAAGGTCAAACACCTGGACTTCCTGTCGTGTGCAGCATCATACAGACCAGAGGTCTGTTAATAAATCACACGAGCCAGGAGGCTCGCGCGAGCTAAATAAAATAAGATGTTCGCGCGAGCGTCTTCGCTCGTGTGATTTATTTATAGGCTGGGCCGCATAGGCTTCCAGCCTATCATCGCTACAATAACTCACATAAATATTACCCATGTATGAATAAAATCTTATATGATATGTAAATAATTATATTTAATATTATTTTTGTCATGTAAATAACTTAAAAATAAATCATCATGATAAAAAGAACAATAGAAGCCAGGCTGGTATACACAAGTATCCTGCTGGCAAATGCTGCCAGTCACCCAAAAGTGAGCAAGCAAATGGAGCAGTATGGTTATACGGCTGCCCGCATCCTGGAAGGGCAAGACATGTTGGATCAGGTTACGCAGTGGCAGACGGAGAAAACCAATTATTACAGCCAGGCGAATGCGCTGAGGCAACAGTTGGAAAATGATACCAAGGCGATCAATGCCTTGTACATGGAGCATTT
>JBBSNI010000304.1:0-7405 GCA_038232695.1 Cytophagales bacterium | reverse complement strand
TGGTACGCCAACACGCGGGAATCTATCGGGCATGGTCAAAAAGTACCCGTGCCTGCTGGTCTGGATTATGAGCTATGGCAGGGACCCGCGCCCCGCCGCCCTTACCAGGACAACCTGATCCATTACAACTGGCACTGGTTCTGGCACTGGGGAACCGGTGAATTGCTCAACAACGGTACGCACCAGATTGATCTCTGCCGCTGGGGCCTGGGCGTTGATTACCCTATCAGGGTAAGCTCCGGCGGCGGACGTTACGCGTATGATGATGACTGGCAGACCCCCGATACACAGTCGGCATACTATGATTTTGAAGACGGCATGACAATTTCCTGGGAGGGAAGAAGCTGCAATGGACGAGCCATAGAAGGCATAACGTCTGGCTGCTCTTTTCATGGTACGGAAGGCACCCTGGCCATTCAGGACAACGGGTATACGATCTATGACAACAAAAACAAGGAACTCAAAAAAGTAACCCAGGATACGGTATCCGCCACCAATACCAGCGGACCAGGTGCCGACCTTGACCAGTATCATCTGGCTGCGTTCAGGGAGGCGATACGAACAGGCAAGAAACCGGTCACTCACATTGAGGACGCCAACAAAAGCGTACATCTGTGCCATTTGGGCAATATCGCTTACCGGACCAAGCGGGTACTGACCTGCGATCCTACCAACGGAAAAATCAAGGGAGATAAAGAAGCAATGGCCCTCTGGGGCAGAGAATACGCACCTGACTGGAAACCGGAGGTATTATAGTACACGATAAACTTCCTGTAAACGGTCATATTTACGGAGCGGCTGGAAGCCGCTGAATAATCCACACGAGCGAGGACGCTCGCGCGAACTGCTTAATATTTTAACAATTCGCGCGAGCCTCCGGGCTCGTGTGGTTTATTAACAGACCTCCGGTCTGTTTGCTTCTGGAAAGTTTTGTCTTATCAATATTCAAACATTGAATCACTTATTCATTCCGTATAATTATTGTATGAAATCGCTACTAAACCGACGCCATTTTATAAAAGCGGCTGCCGTCACCGGAATGGGAATGGGTGTGGCCGGTAAGGCTTATCCATTCTACAGAAAAGAATTTCAACAGAAGGAATTAAGGGCTGGCATCATCGGGCTGGATACTTCCCATAGCGTTGCCTTTACCAAAACACTCAACGACCCCCATCAAGCGCCAGACGTAGCGGGCGTCCGCGTAGTAGCGGCCTATCCGAAAGGTAGCCTGGATATAGAAACGAGTACCAGCCGGGTGGCCGGTTTTACAGAAGAGGTCAAAACCCTGGGCGTTAAGATTGCAGGTTCTGTGGAGGAATTGCTGGAACAGGTAGATGTGGTATTGCTGGAAACCAACGATGGACGCAGGCATCTGGAGCAGGCGATGCCGGTATTCAAAGCTGGAAAGCCTATGTTTATTGATAAACCCCTGGCCGCTTCCCTGTCTGATGCGATGGCGATGTTGGAGGCTGCCAGGCAGTATAACGTCCCTGTGTTTTCCTCTTCTTCGCTCCGGTTTATGGAAAGCGCCCAGGCGATCAGGGCAGGTAAAACGGTCGGGAAAGTGTTGGGTGCAGAAGCGTATAGCCCGGCACACTTGGAAGAGACCCATCCTGACCTGTTCTGGTATGGTATTCATGGGGTGGAAACGCTGTATACGGTGATGCAAACGGGTTGCCAGCAGGTCACGCGCACCCAAACGGCAGATACGGAACTGGTGGTAGGCACGTGGCAGGACGGAAGGATCGGTACTTTCCGGGGCTTACGGAGCGGTAAGCTGGATTATGGCGGTACCGCCTTTGGAGCCGAAGGCATTGCGTCTATTGGTCCATATGAGGGTTACCGTCCGCTGGTCGTAGAGATCGTTAAGTTCTTCAAGACCGGTCAATCACCGGTGCCTCCGGAAGAAACCCTGGAAATCTATGCCTTTATGCAGGCTGCCGAAGAAAGTAAGAAAAGAGGCGGGGAAGCCGTCACCCTGGAAAGTGTAATGGCAGCCGCGCATGATGCTATGCTAAAAAAGTAAATAACGTATGGCATTGAACAGGGTAGATATTGTCGTCATTAGTGTTTTCTTTCTGGTGATGCTCATCATTGGTATCTGGTCTTATTTTAAGAACAAAGACGCCGATGATTATTTTGTGGCGGGAGGCAACCTGCCCTGGTGGTTGTCTGGTATCTCCCACCATGTGTCAGGCTATAGTGGGGCTGTTTTTGTCGCCTATGCCGGACTGGCGTATACGCATGGTTTTTCTGTCTATGTATGGTGGGCTTTCACCATTGGCATCACCATTATGGCAAGCGCCAGGGTATTTCCTGTCTTTTGGGTGCGGCTGCGCAAAAAGTTTCATATACAATCTCCCCTGGAATACCTGGCAACCCGGTACAATGTACTCACCCAGCAGATCATGGCATGGAGTGGGGTGTTGCTCAAATTGTTTGACGTAGGTGCTAAATGGGCTGCTATTGCCATCTTGCTCAACGTTTTTACCGGAATTTCCCTGCCCGCAGGCATCCTGATCTCGGGAGGCGTTTCTCTGATCTATATTACCTTTGGTGGACTCTGGGCGGTGATCATCACGGACTTCACCCAGTTTCTGGTGCAGATCACTGCGGGTATCATCATGTTTGTAGTCGTAGTCAATAAGCTGGGCGGATGGCGTTCTATAGGAAATATATGGGAAGCATTGCCTGCCGGCCACAGCCAGTTGTTCAACGAACCTTATACGGCAGGGTTTGCGCTGGCTTTTTTGCTGATTAACTTTTTGAGCTACAACGGAGGCACCTGGAACCTGGCTACCCGGTATATATCTTCTACCGGCGAGCGGCAGGCCACAAAGGCAGCCCTGTTGTCAGGAACGCTTTACCTGATCTGGCCCCTGATCCTGTTCTTTCCTATGTGGGCGGCGCCCATTATCCTTCCCGGCCTGGAAGACCCTACCCAATCCTATGGCGCGCTGACCTTAGCCCTGTTGCCCAACGGACTGATCGGGCTGGTGGTCGCTTCTCTGTTTGCCAATACCATGTCTATGACCTCCTCGGATGTCAACACCCTGTCGGCGGTGATCACCCGGGATATTCTGCCGGTCATATCGGCTAAGTTCAAAGAGGAAAGAACATCGCTCCTGGTGGCGCGTATCACTACCTTTACTTTTACCTTTTTGACCATTGTCGTAGCCTTTCAATACGAAAGATTCGGCGGTATCTTTGGGCTGATCGTGACCTGGTTTGGCGCCCTGATCGGGCCGATTGCGGTGCCTATGCTGTTTGGCTTGTTGCCCGTGTTTAAAAAATGTGGTTCGCAGGCGGCCATTACTTCTATTCTTGCCGGATTGGTTACCTTTGTGATTACCAAAAACATGCATCTTAACAGCCTGGCGCTTGAAGTGAGCTTGCCTGTGATCGTATCGATCTTAACCTATACGGGTATGGGTTTGTTGAAAATGTCTGAGCCTGTGCCAGACAAAGTAAAAAAATTGTTAGCTTCTATCGCAGAACGAACTGTCTGACTTTATGCAAACATTCACCGTTGCTCAATTACAGGTACAAGTTTTTCCTACCCGCCAGCAAATGGGTGAGGCTGCCGGCATGGCAGTAGAGCAAAAAATCCTGGCGTTGCTCAGCAGGCAGGAGGAGATCAGGATGATCTTTGCGGCTGCTCCTTCGCAACATGAACTCTTAGCGTACCTGAAAACCTCTGCGAAAATTCCCTGGCACAGGATCACAGCCTTCCATATGGATGAATATATCGGACTGGCGCCTGATGCTCCTCAGCGCTTTGCTCATTTTCTGAAAGAGCATCTGTTTTCTCAGGTAGCTTTCAAAGCGGTGCATTTCATCGATGGAAGTCAGGATGCCGAAACGGAATGCCGCCGCTATGCGGCTCTGATCGCAGAAAAGCCTATAGACATCGTCTGCCTGGGGATAGGAGAAAATGGTCATATCGCTTTCAACGATCCTGCTGTCGCAGATTTTAATGATCCGCAAATCATGAAAGTAGTGGGGCTTGATCAGGCGTGCCGGCAGCAGCAGGTCAACGATGGCTGTTTTACCAGCCTTGCGCAAGTCCCCGGGCAAGCGCTTACTTTGACGGTTCCCACCCTGATGCAGGGAAATTTCCTCTACTGTGTGGTGCCTGGAAAGACCAAAAGCGAAGCTGTCGTAAAAAGCTTGTATGATCCTATCTCTACGGATTGCCCTGCTACTATTCTAAAAACGCATCCTCATGCCATGCTGTATCTCGATGAGGCCTCCTTTGCAGAAGCTGCTAAAAAACAAACGATCTCTGACTGACATGAGCATCATCGAAGGAATCAATGCTATGTCCGGGCGACCGGAAAGGCTCACGATCAATGAAAGCAACATCGTGGATATCCGGGTGTCTGATCTGCCCGTAGAAGCATTGCCTTTCATTGGACCAGGACTGATTGATTTGCAAGTCAATGGCATCGACGGTATTGATTTTAATGATACTTCCTTGACCCGGGACGAGGTGATAACCGCTACGCATTACCTACTGAGCAAAGGCGTCACTGCTTTCTTTCCGACGATCATTACCAATTCGGATCAAAATGTAGCACGAATCCTGGAGACGATCAGACTGGCCTGCCAGTACAGCCCCTTAGTCAATGATTGTATCAAAGGCATTCATCTGGAAGGACCTTTTATCTCTTCGGTAGAAGGAGCGCGGGGCGCCCACGACCCGCAGTACATCAAAGCACCGGATTGGGCTTGGGTACAGACCTGCCAAAAGCTCAGCGGGGGCAGCATCAAGTTGATCACCCTTTCGCCGGAGTGGGAAGGAACGGCTGCTTGCATTCAACAATGTCGCCAGCAGGGTATATTGGTCGCTATAGGACATACTAATGCTACGCCCGAACAAATCAGAACGGCTGTAGACGCCGGGGCTACCTTGTCTACGCATCTGGGCAATGCGGTCGCCTTGCTGTTGCCCCGGCATCCGAACCTGCTTTGGGAGCAGTTAGCGCAGGATAGGCTGTATGCCAGCATCATTGCCGACGGGTTTCACCTGCCGGATGCTTTTCTCAAAGTAGTCATCAAAACGAAAGGGGAGCGTACGATCTTAGTGAGCGATGCCACCTGCTTCTCCGGCAAGCCTGCCGGGGTATACCAGACGCACATCGGAGACGAAGTGGTGCTTGACAGGGACGGGAGACTGTGCCTGAAGAAAAACCCGGAACTGCTGGCCGGGGCTACCCGGTGTTTGCTGGAAGATATGCAGCATCTGCTGGACCGGAAGCTGACCTCGCTGGGTAAGGCCTGGCAAATGGCTTCCGTGCATCCAGCCAACTTTCTGGGATACAAAGATTACGGCTTGGCGCCAACGCAACCGGCTGACCTGGTTATTTTTCAGATGAAACAGGAAAAGATCAGTGTTGTAAAGGTGATCAAGCAGGGCCAAACTGTTTTTGAGCAGTAATTTTAGGTCAATGGCAGATAGTAAAAGAGAATACTGCGTCATTGCTTTATGTGATTGTTTTCTTACATTACCTATGATTGTAATTTATTTTCTTAGTTAGTAAAGTGTTCTGAAATGAGCCAGGAAGATACGATACCCGACCTATTAAAAAAGATAGCCAGGGTAAGTTGTGAAAGCGCATTCAGAAAGTTTTTCAATCACTTCTATCCCCGGTTGTTTGAAATAGCTTTGTACTACACCAAAAACCAGGCGTTAGCCGAAGAAGTGGTCAGTGATGTGTTCCTGAAGGTTTGGACGCAGCGTAAGCACCTTGAAGGGATCAGGGATGTGAAGGGCTATCTTTTCGTGGCGGTTAAAAGGCAATCCCTTAACTATGTGCGCAGTATACGATCGGTTCCTCTCTTTGTTCATGATCTTGAGCATCATAGCATCGTTGAGTCCCGGACCCCTGAAAGCATCCTATTTAACCAGGAAACATTGGAAGCGATCAACCGGTCTATTCAAAATCTGCCTGAGAAATGCCGACTGGTTTACAAACTGGTAAAAGAGGAAAAGCTTACATACAAAGAAGTAGCTGATCTGCTTCATATTTCCAGGAAAACAGTAGAGATGCACGTAGGAAACGCCTTAAAAAAGATCCGGAGAGACCTGGAACAACACGATAGTGAGCCCCCTGCTGTAAACACTACGATAAAATCTGCTTTCCTGGGGTTGTTAGCGTTGCTTTCTTCTGTCCTGTAAAATTTCTTTCCTGCCCGTACAGGGTATCTGCAAGTTTTGGTGTCTTTATCATTGAAGGCATCAACCCGCTATGGCAGCTATAAAATAATTACATGAAAGAAAGCGAAATTTATGCGCTTATAGGCCGTGTGTTGAGCGGTGAAGCAGACCGGCATGATCACCAGCTTTTGCAGCGATGGTTGGAGGAAACTGAGGAAAATCGTGCTATCTATAAAAACCTACAGCAAATCTGGTATGAGACCCGTTTGAAGGAAGAGTTTTCTAATGTCGACCGGGTGTACCATAAGTTTCTTGAAAAGCGGGAGGGTGGCCAAGAGAAGAGGATGGTGCAGATTCATCAGAGAAAAGCCAAGCGAAGGAGGATAGCAAGTGTGGCCGCGGTTATTTTACTGATAGGTGGATTATCTTATTGGGGGCTGCAAAATAAGGTGGTACCTGCGGTACAGCCGGAAAGTATTGCCTTGGTGGTCAAAGAAAATCCTGCCGGACAAAAATCAAAGATTGTGCTTGCTGATGGCACCCTTGTGTGGCTGAACTCCGAAAGTACGCTGCGTTATCCGCCCAATTTTAGCGATACACTCAGAAGGATAGAACTGGTAGGAGAAGCCTATTTTCAGGTGGCTAAAGAGGCACATCGGCCCTTTGTGGTAGCATCAGGAGGCTTGCAAACTACCGCCGTGGGTACTGCATTCAATGTGCGGCATTATGCCGAAGATTCGGTGGCTATCGTATTTTTGGCCGAAGGGAAAGTGAAAATTGAGCACACGGAAAACTCCGGAGCTTTTGTGTTGCTGGAACCTGGCTGGGGAGTGCGTTCTGAGGTAGGCAGTGCCCACTTACAAAAATTTACCGATCGTTCTGATCAATGGACAGGCTGGAAAGAGGGGGTGCTTTTCTTCGGTAATGCCAGCATTCAGGAGGTGGTCAAAACCTGCGAAAGATGGTATGGTGTTGCGTTTACCATCAAAGGTCTGCCCCCTCAGGACTGGAAATTCACAGGTATGTTTGAAAATGAGAATTTGGAAAATGTGCTGGAAAGTATGCGGTATGGAAAAGACTTCGACTATTCTATTCAGGATAAACAGGTAGAACTACGCTTTAGGGAGCGCAGAAAAATAAACCTACCCAAAGATAGTGGAAAACATGTAATTTAGCGAGATGGAAACACTATCACCTAATGTTATTGAAAGTTTTAATCTGGCCCTACAGAAACTGACTGGCTAC
>JBBSNI010000303.1:0-7412 GCA_038232695.1 Cytophagales bacterium | reverse complement strand
TCTCGGTTGTTACATTTCCTGAAATAAAAATGTGCTTGTAGAGGTTTGCCATAGTAAAAAATTATTTGTTATATGCATTATTTCTGTCTTTAATTGCCCTTAGAATTAATTCATTGCTCATAGGCTGGCTTTCATTTAAGACAGTTTCCTTGATGGCATCTAAACAAGCTAACGATATTTCAGCGTGGCTTAAACCATTGATGTTTGGTAACAATTGTTTGAAATCAACTTTTTTGCTGCTTCCATATCGGGCTAAACGATTTTTAAGCAAGGCTAATTTTTCTTCCTTCGTTGGAAGATTGTATAAAATCACATCATCAAAGCGTCTAAATAATGCCTGGTCCAATAGTGCTTTGTTGTTGGTAATGGCAATAATCAGACTGTCAGAATTATCTCTTTCTATAAATTGCAAAAAGGAGTTTAAAACTCTTCGCATTTCTCCCACATCATTATCACGGCTTCTTTCACCCCCAATGGCATCAAACTCATCAAATAAGTAAACACCTTGTCTTTGCTCTATCAAATCAAAAACTTGACGTAATTTGGCACTGGTTTCTCCCATAAACTTGGTTACCATTTTATCCATTAAAATAGTATAAAGTGGCAAATTCAATTCATTGGCAATAATCGAAGCAGTAAGGGTTTTGCCTGTACCCGGAGGACCTGAAAGCAATATCTTTCTTCTGTTTTCTAAATCGTGTTTGCGTAATTTATCTCTCTGTACAAATTCCAAAATTATTCGTTTTATTTTGTCCGTAATATCCGGTGAGGAAATAATGTTTGATAGGCTAACTGCGGGTATATTTTCTATGATTAATCCTTGAAGTTCAGGATTGAATGCTTTGGTTTTTGGTCTCTCTAACTTAGACTTATCAATAATCGTTTTTATCTCATTGGCAACCAATGTATGCCCTAGTTTTGCTTCGTGGGCTGCTATTTGCAATGCCAACGTAGTAAAGCGTTCCGGCTCATTGTTATAATGAGATTTGATAAGAGATATTATGTATTCTGCCTTTGCCATATTTCAACCTCAAAAGTATGTATTAATTTAAAATTAAGGTTCTATTTTTTCATTTTTGCTAATTCTGTTTTTATTGTACTAACCCTTTGTTAGGGTCGCTTGTAACATCCGTGTAAATGCAATTGCGTTATAGATTCCTTATAACAATCAAAATGTACATTGTTTTCAATAATTAATCGCTAATCTGCTGTATTTTCAATCACCTTCTCACACGTCTCTGAGTTCTTGTTTAATTTCTTGCAGGCTTTTGTTGGTCTCTCTTTGATTAACGGCTAAATCCTTAACAGCCAATAGCAATATACGGGTTTTATCAAATGTTACACCTTGATCTTGTCGTTAAAGGCAGCGATGGCTTCCGGGTTGCCTGCCAGGTAGAGTATATCGTCCTGCCGGATCTCAGTATCCGCCTTGATGTCGGTGATATAATGCGCATCCCGCTGAATGGCCAGGATATTAATGCCATACACCGAACGAACATTAGATTCCCTGACTTTCTTTCCTACGATATGCCCATCGCCTGACTGCACTTTTAAGGAAGTGATGTTGATGTCGGGAATAGAGACAGGTGCTACACTCCGGCGCGTCGTGGCCTCATGCGGACGAAGCATCTCATAGTGGTCTGACCGGATGTTATGCACAAAATCCAGTATCTCGTCCTGGGGCACCAGGTATTTGTTGAGCATCCGGGTAAAGATCTCTACCGACGTTTCAAACTCTTCGGGAACCACCTCGTTGGCGCCCAGCCGGTAATAGTCTTCCATCTCTTTCATAAACCGCGTTCTGACGATCACATGCACCGTAGGGCAGATAGAGCGTATGCTCATGATCACGCTTTTGGTGGCCACCGGGTCAGAGATGGCAATGACGGCTACCCGCGCACTGTATACTTTCAAATGTTCCAGGATAAATTCGTTGATAGCATCGCCGTAAAAAATAGGCTCTCCCTTGGCTTTTTCTGCCCTGACCGTCTCTGCATTCATCTCGATAATGACATAAGGAATACGGGCAAACCTGGCGGCCTGCGCTACATTCCGCCCGTTGACACCATAGCCGATGATGATGGTGTGGTCTTTCAGCTTTTCGAGTTGGTCTTCCGGGGTTGCCCCCGTACTGTTTCTCCCCTTTTGAGACAAGGCATCAGTCAAAACAGACCTGGTAAAAAGCCGCGTAATCGTGCCGGAGTTTTGAATGACAAACGGCGTAATAGCCATAGACAAAATAGAAACGGACAAAAAATACTGGTATACGTCGCCGCTGATCAGATCATACGCCATACCCGTCTTGGATAAGATAAAAGCAAACTCACCGATCTGAAACAAAGTAAGACCTGCCAGCACCGCCGTGCGCAGCGGGTATTTCAAGGCCAAAGCCGCTACGGCAGCGACCAGCGTTTTGATGATCATGATCGCTATGAGCAAACCCAGAATAACCAGGATATGGTCTATCAGAAAGGACAAGTCCAGCAACATGCCGATAGAGACAAAGAAGAAGCTGGTGAAAATTTCTCTGAAAGGAATGACAATGCTCGTCGCCTGGTAGCTGTATTCGGATTCGGAGATGATCAGCCCGGCAATGAAGGCGCCCAAGGCCAGGGATAAGCCAATGGCAGCCGTGGCCCAGGCTACCGAAAAGCAAATCACCACGATGAACAGGATGAAGAGTTCCCGGCTTTTGGTCTTGGCTACTTCATGGAGCAGCCAGGGAATGATCAGCCGCGCGCCAAACCAGACCACCAGGACCACAGCCGCCGTTTTCAGCACTAACTGCAGGAGAGAGCCCACAATATCGTCGGACTGCCCGGCGATCAGGGGCGTGAGCAGCATCATGGGCACCACGACAATGTCCTGAAAGATAAGAATGGCCAGCGCGATCTTACCATGCGGACTGCTGACTTCGCTCCGCTCCTGCAACAGTTTTAAGACGATGGCCGTACTGCTCAGACAAAAGATAAACCCCAGAAAAATAGCTTCACTGACATCGAAGCCAGTGAAATAAGCCATCAGAAACACTAGCAGAATGCTCAGCCCCACCTGTATCAACCCGCCTATCAGCACGGTATTTTTGATAGCGATCAGGCTTTTCAACGAAAACTCCATGCCGATAATAAAAAGCAGCAGAATAACGCCGATCTCAGCCATCATTTCCACCTCGTGGGAGGCATTGATCAGGCTCAGCCCATACGGGCCGGCTACGATGCCTGTCATCAGGAAACCCAAGATCGTAGGCAGCTTGATACGCTGAAAAAGGTAAATGACCAAAACAGACAACCCTAAGATAATGGTAATGTCTGTCAGCAAAGGAATTTCCATGGCAGGTTATTGTCAGAGCGCTTTATCATTTCGGACGAAATTACTCCATAAAGGTTAAACATCAGTATATTAACTCAAAATACATAGATTTACTCTGTGATCGGATAATTTCCAATGTTTGCATACAATTAAATTTCGTTGAACTTTCGTTATTCTTAAAGCATAAACTGTTTTGTGACTGAATCTACTATATTGATGCCTGATACCTCCAAAAAACCAACGGCTTTCTTTTTGTCGACCTGTATCGCCTTGACCTTCCTGTGCCTGGCTTGCCACAAACAGGAGCCAGCGTCTTTGTTTAACTTACTGCCCCCTGAACGCACCGGGATCACTTTCTCCAACACCATCACCGAATATGATTCTTTTAATGTCATAGATTTCCCCTATATCTACAATGGCAGCGGGGTGGGCGTCGGGGATGTGAACAACGACGGGCAGGACGATCTCTATTTTGCAGGCAACATGGTGGGCGACCAGCTTTACCTCAACCAGGGTGACTTCAAATTCTCAGAAGTTACCCGGCAGGCAGGTATTCATCTTAACCGCTGGTCTACCGGCGTAGCGATGGTGGATATTAACCAGGATGGCTGGCTGGACATATATGTGTGTGTTGCCAACAAGTTTGATCAAAAACAAAGCAAAAACCTGCTGTATATCAACCAGGGTGCGCCAGCAGATGGTGTTCCCACTTTTGTTGAGTCAGCGGAACCGTATGGACTGGCTGATGAGGGCTATTCTACGCAGGCTGCTTTTTTTGACTATGACCAGGACGGCGACCTGGATATGTACCTGCTTACCAATGGCATGGAATCTTTCAACCACAACAACGCCCGCCCTAAGAAAATCAAGGGCGAAGGGGTGAGCAACGACCGGCTCTATGAGCAGGTAAGCACTGCCCACGGACACCCGGTTTTTAAAGACGTCAGCCAGGCTGCTAACATTCTCAAAGAAGGTTATGGTTTGGGCGTGGCCATCACAGACATCAACCAGGATGGGCTGCCGGATATTTATACTTCCAACGACTTTATCACCAACGACCTGCTCTGGATCAATCAGGGGAAAGACAGTAAGGGACAAACCACCTTTGAGGACATGGCGCCTGCACTTCTCAAGCACCAGACCCACAACGGCATGGGCAATGATATAGCCGATTATAACAACGATGGGCTGGATGATATCATCGTCATGGACATGCTGCCGGAAGGTAATCAGCGGCAGAAGTCTATGATCGGTAAACCCAACTACGATGTCTTTATGCTCAACCTGCGGCTGGACTATACCCCGCAGTATATACGCAATACGCTGCAACTCAACCAGGGCATGACGCCCGGCGGCCGCCTTGCCTTCAGCGAAATAGGGCAACTGGCAGGTATCTACAAAACCGACTGGAGCTGGAGCGCACTGCTGAGCGATTACGACAACGATGGCTACCAGGACCTGCTGGTCACCAACGGATACGGCAGGGATGTGACCGACCTGGATTATATCGTCTACGCCGCTTCTTCTCCGTTTGGAACCCCTGCCGCCAAAAAAGAAAAAGACAAAGCTTCGACAGCCGCGCTCAAGGAAGTCCTGGTCCATAATTATATTTTCAGGAACAACCACGACCTTACGTTTACCGACCAATCGCTACCCTGGGGCATGACCGAGCCCTCTATCTCCAACGGCGCTGCTTTTGCTGACCTGGACCAAGACGGCGACCTGGACCTGGTGATGAACAACATCAACGCCCCGGCTTTTGTGTATGAAAACAGGGCGGAAACACTTCATCATCATTTTCTGAGAGTACAACTGAAAGGTCCGGACGGCAACCGGCAAGGGCTGGGCGCTACGCTCAACCTATGGCAGGAAGGGATGGTGCAGCACCGCTATTATTCTGTGTACCGGGGCTATGTTTCTACCATAGAAAATGCCATTCATTTTGGATTAGGCAATCAGCCCAAGATAGATTCCCTGGAAGTTATCTGGCCGGATGGCAGACGCCAACACCTTATCCAACTGGCTGCCGACCAGGTGCTTACCCTTGACTATGCGCAGGCGGTGGCTGATCCCTCTCCCCCAGTAATTAAACCTGTCCCCCTCTTGGAGCAAACCACCCGGCAGGCTCCATTAAACTACCGCCACCAGGAGGAAGACTTTGTGGATTTTAAATACCAAACGCTGTTACCCCGCAAATATTCCCAGGAAGGACCTGGCATGGCTGTAGGCGACATCAATGGCGACCACTTAGATGATTTTTACGTGGGCGGTGCTAAGGGGCAGCCGGGAAGTTTTATGATACAGCAGCCTGACGGCTCGTTTGAGGAAAGAAAGCTTTTGCAAGACCAGGCTTGCGAAGATATGGGCGCCTTGTTTTTTGATGCCGACAACGACGGCGACCTGGACCTGTACGTGGTCAGCGGCAGCAACGAATACCATGAAAACCATCCTGCTTACCAGGACCGGTTTTACCTCAATGATGGAGCAGGAAATTTTACCAAAAATACAGACGCCCTTCCCCAAATGCTCACCAGCGGCTCCTGCGTTGTCGCGGGCGATTACGACCGGGATGGCGACCTGGACTTGTTTGTAGGTGGCAGGGTCAGCCCGCAACAATATCCTATACCTCCCCGAAGCTATCTGCTGCGCAATGAGGGCGGTATGTTCACGGATGTAACCCCACCGGACATGCAGAAAATGGGCATGGTCACGGCAGCGCTATGGACAGACTTTGACCAGGACGGGCAAGTGGACCTGCTCATTGCCGGAGAGTGGATGCCACTACGCTTCTTTGCCAACCGCAGCGGCACATTAGAGGATGTCACTGCCGCCACCGGTTTGGTCAATACCGAAGGTTGGTGGAACAGCCTGACTTCGGGCGACTTTGACCAGGACGGCGACGTAGATTATGTAGCCGGCAACCTGGGGCTTAACACGAAGTACAAAGCTTCTCCTGAAGAGCCGGTGCATCTGTATACCAAAGACTTCGACCAGAACCAGGAAATAGACCCGGTGCTGACTTACTATATCCAGGGCAAAGAATACCCGGCAGCGCCCCGCGATGCGCTCATTGACCAGATCATTACGATGCGGCGGCGTTTTCCGCGCTATGAGATTTACGGACAGGCAACCATTGCGGAGGTGATCAGCGAACAGGAGTTGGAAGGAGCGTATGTACTCAGCAGCAAGACCATGCAGAGCAGTTATATAGAAAACCTGGGAAATGGCAAATTCAAGTGGTATGCCCTCCCTTTAGAAGCGCAGTTTGCTCCCGTCTACGGCATGACAGCCCAAGACATCAATGGCGATAGCCATCTGGACCTCTTGCTCGCCGGTAATTCTTACGCCAGCGACGTGCAAACGGGCTGGTACGACGCAGGTATCGGGACGCTGCTGCTGGGCAACGGGAAAGGTAGCTTTACGCCTGCTTCTTTGCAAGAAAGCGGTTTTTTTGTGGACACCGATGCCAAAGGCATGGCTACCTATTATTCAAAAAATGGTCAGCCCCATATGATCATCACCGCCAACAACGACAGCCTGCAAGTCTGGACACCTATCCAACGCAAAGATTTACGCACGATAGCTCTCTACCCTCAGGAGTATTATGCAATCATCACCCTGGAGGATGGTACCGTTTACCGTCAGGAGTTTTATTATGGCGACTCTTACCTGTCGCAATCCTCACGCCACCTTTCTGTCATTGCGGCGGGTATCAAAAGTATTAAACTCTACGATTACCAGGGCGGCAGCCGCGAAGCTTTGCCGGAAGCTATGTCTGCTGCCTACTAAAGCATCGCTTATTCATCTCTTAGTGTATCCATTGGATTACTAAAAGCTTGTCTTAGTAAGGATCCAGATCTCGCCCATTAGACAAGGGCCGACAACACACCGCATATGAAGCGTGGCGGGCGTTTGCCCGACATGATTTTATGTGCATTGTTGTGCAGCATTTTCAACTCCTTTTTGGATTAATTTTACCTTGTTTTTTCTCTTTTGCACTAAAAATTATTGGTATTTGATTGGATTTTAGAGCTTCAGTAAAGTGTTTAGGGATCATTGAAGAAATAACCTACCCATATAATAGGAAGGCTTGATCCAGACAT
>JBBSNI010000302.1:0-7419 GCA_038232695.1 Cytophagales bacterium | reverse complement strand
GAGGCCAAGACAGACTTAGGCGCTTTGGCATCCATACCCGCCAGTACCATATCGATGAGGTGTACGCCCCAGTCGGTCATGAGCCCACCGGCATAGTCCCAGAACCAGCGGAAGGTGAAGTGAAAGCGGTTTTCGTTGAAAGGCCGCTGTGGCGCCGGGCCCAGCCACATATTATAATTAACACCGGCGGGGGGTTCGGGCAGGTCGGGCTTTTTAGGAATAGCGTGCATCCATCCCATATACGCCCAGGCTTTCACCAGGCGAATTTTGCCCAGCTTGCCTGATTTTACATAGTTAATCGCCTGATCCCAGTGCTCATCGCTGCGCTGCCATTGGCCTACCTGCACGATCTTGTTGTACCGCTCCCCGGCCTTGACCATGATGTTGCACTCCTCAATGGAGTTGGCAATGGGTTTTTCTACGTACACGTCTTTTCCCGCTTCGCAAGCATCTACCATCGTCAGGCAGTGCCAGTGATCGGGCGTACCGATGATGACGGCATTGATATCTTTGTTCTCTAACATCTTGCGGTAGTCGCCATACATTTTAGGCTTGGTGCCCGTCATTTTTTCTACCTCGGCAGCGCGTTGCGCAAGCACGTTGGCATCTACATCGCACAGGGCAGCACAGGTTACGTTAGGGATTTTCAGGTGGGCCGTCAGGTCAGAGAAGCCCATGCCGTTGCACCCAATCACGCCCAGGGTCACTTTTTCGTTGGCGCCCAGTACGCTTCCCGGCATAAAGGGCAAAGCAGAGGCAATACCGGTTCCTGCCATGAGTTGGGAGGAACGCTGAATAAATTTTCGGCGGTTGTAATTTTCCATGATGTTTTTAAAAATATAGCAAAATGAAGTAGTTCAATAGATATTGTTTCGCAAATTTATAACTTTGCGCCTAAACCACTATTTTTTGCTAAACTAATTTGGACTATGATTCAACGATTTTATGATGGGCATGATTGGGTTTGGTTTAAAAGAATCCTTATGTAAAGTATTATTGATATGTCAAAGGAGTAACCATTATAACACCCTAACACCTTCGCACTTTAACACACTAACACCTAAAAACAACTTATGACAATGAACAGAAAACTACGGATGGGTATGGTAGGCGGCGGAAAAGATGCCTTTATTGGTGGGGTACACCGGATAGCAGCCGCCTTAGACCAGCAGATCGAGCTGGTGTGCGGCGCTTTCAGCAGCAGCGCCGAAAAGTCCAAAGCCTCGGGCGAAGCCTTTTTCCTGCCCCCAGACCGCGTATACGGCGACTACCAGGAAATGATTACCAAGGAAAAATCGCTGCCGGAAGGCGAGCGGATGGACTTTGTCTCTATCGTCACGCCTAACTTTATGCACTTCCCCCCCGCCAAGATGGCGCTGGAAAACGGCTTTCCGGTGATCTGCGACAAGCCCGCGACCTTTGACTTGAAAGAAGCGAAGGAACTGCAAAAAATAGTAGAAAAAACCGGGCTGACTTTTGCTCTCACCCATACCTATACCGGCTACCCGATGGTGAAAGAAGCCCGCGACCTGATAAAAGCCGGTAAACTGGGCAAAATCCGTAAAGTCATTGTAGAATATCCGCAAGGGTGGCTTTCCACCTCGCTGGAAAAGGAAGGCTCCAAGCAGGCTAGCTGGCGGCTGGACCCCAAGAAGGCAGGTATCAGCAGCTGTATGGGCGACATTGGCACCCACGCCGAAAACCTGGCCGAGTATATTACCGGCCTGAAAATCCAGGAGATGTGTGCCGACCTGACCGCCTTTGTAGAAGGCCGCGAACTGGACGACGACGGTAGTATCTTATTGAGGTTTGATAGCGGCGCCAAAGGTATCCTCCACGCCAGCCAGATCGCTGCCGGAGAAGAGAACAGCCTGAATATTCGTGTTTACGGCGAAAAGGGCGGCTTAGAATGGCACCAGATGGAGCCTAACACGCTGGTGCTGAAATGGCTGGACCAGCCCATGCAAATCTACCGCACCGGCGGCGCCTATGTAGGGGAAAGTGCCGTAGCACATACGCGCGTTCCTGCCGGCCATCCGGAAGGTTACCTGGAAGCCTTTGCCAATATCTACCGCAACTTTGCTGAGACTGTTCGCGCCCGTATGCAGGGCCAAGAGCCGGATGCGCAGCACCTGGATTTCCCGACCATTGAAGATGGTGTCCGGGGCATGGCTTTTATAGAGAACGCCGTGGCATCGAGCAAAAGCGAGCAGAAGTGGTATCCGTTCAAGGTTTGATCTATACCAAAGTGTTAAACCGCCGGTATCTTACCAACCCCAGGTTCCGGCGGCGCCCTTGAAAGGCCCTACAATATCTTGCGTGATCCAGCCTCCGTAAAAGTCGCCTTCCTGTGCCTGCACTTTTTCATTGTCTACGTAGCAGGCCTCCATTCGCGAAGGGTAAAAAGCCACGTAGTTTTTCAAGGCTTCGTAGCCTTTGCTGGGGTCGGGATAAAACCAGGCGGCATAAGGGGCTTCTTTACCTTCCACGTTCACCGTATAGTAGCCCGCCGTTCCCTTGAACTCACAAAAAGAGTTTTTGCCGGTTTTGTGCAGGTATTCCATCTGAATATCTTCCGGCGGGATGTAGTACACCGGCGGATGACTGGTTTCCAGCACACGTTTGGCACGGTGGGTATCGGCAATAGCCACGCCATTAAAACGACACGGACGTGCTTACTGACATCCTCCAGCCGGGGCGGACGCGGATAATCCCATACGGACTCTTGTCCAGGTTTGGGTTGGATTTTTTTCATCAGGACTTTCTCTTTGTACTGCTTGTTAGAACTTTGGCTTTACCCAATTAGTTCTGGCGGTCTAAACTGAGGTGAACGCCTGCGTTGAAATGCAAGCTGCGGAGCGCACGATTGTCAGAGGCTTGCTCTGCCACATAATTCAGCGACTGATATGTACTTTCCAAAGATACACTCCACCTTGTGTTGATGGCTATTTTTCTTCCCAACCCTACTTGAAAGGCTGTCCCAATTTGGGCTGACCTTTCCTGTCTTTCTATCCTGTCGTTATAGTAGTAGCGAATCGCCGGAAAAGTGATGTAATATAAACCAATCAGTCCTGTCAGATAAAACTTTTCTGAATTGTTTACGGGATATATTCTGCCGCCTATCCAGGCCGTCATGATCTGGTTTGGGTCAGCCTTTACCTGGTTGGGGACAAAACCAACATAAGCGACATTTCTGCCATAAAATTCCTCATCAAAAGGAGCGATGCTATAGCCTATTTGCGATACAAGGGAAACTTTACCGGACAGAAAATACTCCGCTCCTAAAGCCGCGTTGAAGCCCACGCCTCTGTAATCCCATCCTGCATCTCTGAGCAGGGGAACGGACAAGCCTGGATGCAATGCAATGCTTATTTTCTGGGAAAACGCGCCGGAGCAAGCTACCAGATGAAAGAGTAGCATCAGTGGGATAGTAGAGAAACAGGATGTTTGTTTCATTTTTCAGGCGTTAAATACGCTGTTCAACCAATGGACAAATTGCTGGCACAGGTCTTTGTCGGTGAGTAAGTATTTTTTAGTGATCGCCTGTCCTAAAGGCGTTCCGGGGTCTTCCTGCCAGGCAAGCCAGGTATGGATAACAGCTTTAGGGCGATAGTTTGGAATATATTTTTGTAAATTCTTATTTTCCAAGGCTGTAATGGTTTCTTCTGCAAACGCCAGGCTGTCATCGCCATCAGCAACGAGCAGACGCACAAAGTCCTCAACCATTCCGATGTCTTTATTATTAGGCATGAGCCAGATACCTACTTTGGGCAAACCGGGTGTTTCAATAACAGTACCTTGTACATCTGGCTTGTCTGGTAAGGTGTATCCTGATTTTTTTAGCCTGCCTTTTATTTGAGCCCAACGTTGTGAAATATTCTCATCGGCGTCTACCACGATTCCCAGACAGGAAAGATCAGACTGTGCCTTCGGACGTACTTCGATATCTTCCAATAATTTTTGCAGACCTTCAATGTCTCTCGATAAGTTTGGCAGACCTTCACAATCAACGACATCAAAAGTTTCTTTTACCTGAAATTTTTGGCAAAGCGCCCAAATCACGTGCTGGTCGTTCTTTCCTTCTACCAGAAGTTTGTTGGGCTTTTCTTTATTCTGAGCTTTCTTCTGCATAGCTCAATCAGCGTATTTCCATTGCATGATCGGTAGCGACCTGTAGTTCCTTCGCATTCAACAATACAGGTTTGATGGTGTCGCCTACTTTCTCCAGGCGGGTAAACTGCCCCTCGTTTTGATTATCACTGCTGTTAACTATATTTTCAAAAGCCTCGACGCAATCTTCGCTGTGGGTAGTGGCAAACACCTGTACGTTAAGTTCTTTTGATAAAAAGAAAATGATCTTCCATAAGTCTTCTTGTACGGTATGATGCAAACCATTTTCAAATTCATCTATGAGCAGGTAGCCGTTGTCTGCATTGACTAGTGCTAAAACAATCGTAAGGATGCGGTTGATGCCATCGCCCATGCTTTGAAGAGGTACAGTTTCCTCATTGTTTTGTAATTTAGCTATTGCTTTTTTCTTATTTGAGTGCTGATCATCAACAAAGGCAATTTTATCAATAGCAGGCTCTATAATTTGTAGTGCATCAATAACATAACTTTCTTTTTTAGTCAAGGCAATCTTGCTCCAAATTTTGATATTGTCTTCGTGAATACAGCTCGCTCGTACAAATTGATAATTCTGTGTGTCCTTTCTACTATCGTTCAAATAGAAAAAAATACTACTTCTCTTCAAGTCATCTAATTTATAAACTGCACCCTCTCTTTTGAAATAAATGGACAGTCCAGGTATGAATTTGTTCGTGTCTTCTCCACTCTCGAGTACTTTCCATCTTATATTTCTAACAACTTCTTTGGTCTCCTGATCCATGAGCTCGGATTCTACCTCATGCATCTTCACAAAACGAATATTAATACTATGAAGAAGTTTTTCGGGATTTTTACTTCCTACCTGAACATCTTTTAGTGGTCCTATAATAATCTTACTGTCTTCCGAAAAGCCTACTTTTCTGTTAAAGAACAGAGAAGCATAAGTCTTTAGGTTGTCTTCTGGCAAACTTGTTTGTCTGCCATAAAATTCTTCTCTATCTGTCAAAAGCCGATCAATCCATCGCAAGCTACCCTGTGAAGCATAAATAGATACCGCTTCCAGCAGAGAAGTCTTCCCGGTATTATTTTTCCCTGCAATCAGATTTACTCTGGCAAGTGAGGCTATATCCAGGCTTTTAAGGTTGCGATAATTTCTGATGGCTAATGAAGGCAACATAAGCAATTACATTTATGTAGCAATAACGCTTTTTGATATTAAAACGTCTCTAAAACTACTTCCTGATCGCAATACCCAACTCATCCAACTGCCCCTGGGCAATCCTCGAGGGCGTATCAATCATCACATCGCGGCCGGCGTTGTTTTTTGGGAAGGCAATATAGTCCCGGATAGAATCGGCGCCGTCGAAGAGGGCGCACATGCGGTCGAAGCCAAAAGCGATGCCGCCATGCGGGGGCGCGCCGTACTCAAAAGCGTCCATGAGAAAACCAAACTGTCGCTGCGCTTCTTCTTCGGTAAAGCCTAATATCTTAAACATACGGTTTTGCAACGCCCGGTTATGAATACGGATAGAGCCGCCGCCGATCTCCACACCGTTGATCACCAAATCATAAGCATTGGCGCGCACCGCGCTCGGGTCGGTATCCAGCAGGGCAATGTCTTCCGGCTTGGGCGAGGTAAAGGGGTGGTGCATGGCATAAAACCGCTCATCTTCGGCGTTCCACTCCAGCAGCGGAAAGTCCACGACCCACAGCGGCTTGAAGACATTCCGGTCGCGCAAACCCAACTCGCTGCCCATGTGCAGGCGCAATTCGGCCATTGCCTTTCGGGTGTGGTCTTTCTCGCCGGAGAGTATCAGCAGCAGGTCTCCGGGGATGGCGTTCATCTTACTGGCCCAGGTTTTCAGATCAGCTTCGCTGTAAAACTTATCTACGGATGATTTCAGGGAGCCGTCCGTATTGTATTTGACATAAACCAGCCCTTTGGCACCGATCTGCGGCTTTTTGACAAACTCAGTGAGCGCATCCAACTGCTTGCGGGTATATTCAGCGCAACCTTTGGCGTTGATGCCTACCACCAGTTCGGCCTGGTCGAAGACGTTGAAGCCTTTGCCTGGGGCTACCTCGTTGAGTTCTGTAAACTTCATCTCAAAACGGGTATCCGGTTTATCAATCCCGTATGTACGCATTGCCTCTTCGTAGCTCATGCGCGGAAAGTCACTCACATCCAGTTCCTTCACCTGCCGGAAGAGATGCTTGGTCAATCCTTCAAACGTATGCAAAATATCTTCCTGGGTGACAAACGACATCTCACAGTCTATCTGCGTAAACTCCGGCTGGCGGTCGGCGCGCAGGTCTTCGTCGCGGAAGCATTTCACGATCTGAAAGTAGCGGTCGAAGCCGGCCACCATCAGCAGTTGCTTAAACGTCTGCGGCGACTGCGGCAGGGCATAAAATTCTCCGGGGTGCATCCGCGAAGGCACCACAAAGTCGCGGGCGCCTTCCGGCGTAGATTTGATCAGCACCGGAGTTTCTACTTCTATAAAATCTTTGCCGTCCAGGTACGTGCGGGTGTGCTGCATCATGCGGTGGCGGAGTTGCAGCTTGCGGCGTACCGTATTTCTTCGCAGGTCTAAGTAGCGGTACTTCATGCGCAGGTCTTCGCCTCCGTCCGTTTCGTCCTCTATGGTAAAAGGCGGCACTTCCGAGGAGTTCAGGATATTCAGTGCCGTCACTTCCACTTCAATATCGCCGGTGGGCATTTTAGGATTTTTGGAAAAACGCTCAATGACTTTGCCTTTGGCTTCCAGCACAAACTCACGCCCGGTCTGCTTTGCTTTTTGAATAAGTTCGGCAGCAGTTTCACCTTCTTTAAAGATCAACTGGGTAATACCATAACGGTCGCGCAGATCGATCCAGAGTACGCCGCCTTTGTCTCTGACGCGCTGTACCCAGCCGGTGAGGGTTACTTCTTGATCAATATCTTCCAGGCGCAACTGGCCGCAGGTATGCGTTCGTAACATAAAAAATTAAAGTTATTAGAACAGAAAATTTGAGCGGGCAAAGTTACCGGTTTTTCCGGTGGCTTCAAAAGAAAGGAAGGCCGCACGGCTACAAACCTGTTAATTTCCTAGGCTGGACGATTTTTGTAATAGGATAAATTTGGGGAGTCCTTTATATTTGTGTCCATTTTTTATAAGCTGTCATGACCAAACAGGCGTTTACTTTTGTAGCCTTTAAAGACTATGCCGGGTTTCTGCTTAGTACACCGGGCGTATTATCCGCGCTCATCGATCAGTATACTCGCGTCGTCAGAGCCAGCAATATACCTTTGCTGCATTATTTTTCTCATCT
>JBBSNI010000301.1:0-7421 GCA_038232695.1 Cytophagales bacterium | reverse complement strand
CATTCGGCGTGTGGGTCGTCTGCCACTGCTGCATCTGGGCGATCATAGCCACCAGGCTGTTGTAGTGCGCCTGCTCGCCCAAAGCCTGTGCCCTTTGTACAGCCGCCGGGGAACATACCAGCACCGCCATACCGGCAGGCAGCCCGAAGCATTTTTGCACGGAAGCATACCACACATCCGCCAGCGCCATGTCCAGGTACACGCCTGCCATCGACGAGGTAGCGTCTACGGCGATCAGGCGGTCGCTGTATTGTTGCCTGACGGTACGCAGCGTGTCCAGGCTGAGGGCTGTGGCGTTAGAGGTTTCGTTATGCGTCAGACAAATGATTTCTGCTGCCTGCGGTACCTGCCATTGCGCAGGGTCTGCTGCCGCTTCCTGATCAAAAGTATGTCCGAAGGCGCGGGGTTGTAGTTTCTGCGCATACGAAAACCACTTTTCGCCGAAGGCGCCGTTGTAAACATGAAAAGAAGCTTCTTTAACCAGCGACTGGCTGATGATCTCCCAGCATTCGGTGGCCGAAGAGACAAAGAAAATGCTGTAATCTGCCGGGATAGCCAGCCGGTCTTTGAGCAGATACACCGTCCGCTCAGCCATGGCTACAAACTGTGTACTGCGGTGGTTGACGCTCAGTATGCCTTGCGCGTAAGCATCCTGCACATAGGCAGGCACCTGGGCATACACACGCGAAGGACCGGGATAAAAAGAGATCATACTTTTTTTCTTGAAAAATAATCCAACGCCAGGCGATAGCCTTCCAGTCCGAAGCCGACCACTACGCCCGCACTGTGCCGGCTGATGTAGCTGTGTTGGCGAAAAGCCTCACGGGCATATACATTAGAGATATGTACCTCTACAACCGGCGTTTGGATGGCAGCCACCGCATCAGACAGGGCAACCGATGTGTGTGTAAGTGCACCTGCATTCAGCACGATACCTTCGTAGCTAAAACCTACTTCATGCAGTTTGTCCAATAGCGCGCCTTCGTGGTTCGACTGGAAGTAAGACAAGTCCAGCGCTTTATATTCCTGCTTTAACTTTTCAAAAAACTGCTCAAAGGTTTGGGAACCATAGATTTCAGGTTCTCTAATGCCCAGCAGGTTGAGGTTGGGCCCGTGGATGATGATCACTTTCATAGCGGCAAAGGTAGGCAATATTGCCGGGCTCTTGCAAGTAGACAAGGCAAATCCGTAGGCGATCTGCTTTTAAATGTGGATGGAATTTGGTATTGTTACCAATTGCTTACCGTTTGAATAGCTTTAGCAAATCCCTAATGGAAACAAGACCCAGACTTCACATATCACTTACTCCGGCAGACAAGGCGGTAGAAACCCTGGGTTGGATATTTCTTGCTATCTTGTGGGGTATCACCCTTTTTAGCTATTTTGCTATGCCAGAAACGGTTCCCATTCATTTTAACGCTTCGGGAGAAGCTGATAATTATGGAAACAAAGCCACTCTTCTGATTTTGCCCATCATTGGAACCGTCCTGTTTGTCGGTATGACCAAGTTAAATAAGTATCCGCATATTTTTAATTATCTGACAGAGATCAACGAAGCTAATGCTTTGAAGCAGTACACCAATGCTACCAGGATGATACGCTACTTAAAACTGGCTATTGCTATAATCTTCACGGCTATTATTTTGATGATGTATCTGAACGTGAGCGGTAAAGCTGATGGATTAGGCACCTGGTTTTTGCCAGTCATGCTTGGACTGATCTTTATTCCGATGACTTATTTTCTGATTAAATCATTACGATAAATGGACAAAGACTGGGAAATATATATAGAAGAGTTCAGTGACTATCTGAAGCTGGAGCTTTCTCTTTCGGAAAACTCTCAAAAGGCTTACCTGAGCGATATAGATAAGCTGCAACAGTTTGCCGACCTGTCTGAGTGGCATCTGTCCCCTTTACAGTTAGAAAGAAAACACCTGCAGGACTTCCTGGTGTATATCTTCGACATCGGACTGAGCGCGGCTTCCCAGGCACGTATCCTGGCAGGGCTGAAAGCTTTCTACAAATTTCTGCTCTATCATGATGTGATACCGGAAGACCCGTCGCTGCTGCTGGAAGGCCCCAAACTGGACCGCAAACTTCCCGAAGTGCTGAGCTTCCCTGAGATCGACAGTATGCTGCAAGCCGTAGACTTGTCCCGGCCGGAAGGCATCCGCAACCGTGCCATCCTGGAAACTTTGTATAGCTCAGGGATGCGCGTATCCGAACTGACAGAACTCAGGCTGAGCAACCTTTTTGTAGACATTGGCTTTTTGCGCATCATCGGTAAAGGAAACAAAGAACGGCTGGTGCCGGTAGGTAAAGATGCGCTCCATTACATCCAGTTATATATCCAGCAGGTACGCAACCACCTGGACGTTAAGCCGGGTCATGAAAATTATGTATTTCTGAACCGCCGGGGGCAGAAGCTGACGCGCGTCATGATCTTTTATATCGTTAAAGATGCCGCTACGGCAGCCGGTATCAGCAAAGACATCAGTCCGCACACCTTTCGCCATTCCTTTGCTACGCACCTGGTAGAAGGCGGTGCCGATCTGCGCGCCGTGCAGGAGATGCTCGGCCATGTGTCTATCACTACCACCGAGATTTATACACACTTAGACCGCGACTATCTGCGGCAGGTCATCACCGACTGCCACCCGCGCTCCAAATACCCGATACAGGATGATTTTTAAAGCGTATATTTGTACTGCCTAAACGAAAGAAGCCGTGTATAAAGCTATCATCCGACCTGTTCTCTTTTGCTTCAACCCTGAAACCGCCCATCACCTGACGGTGCGTTGTCTTAAAATGGCTTACCGGCTGCCCGGTGTAAAAGCACTGCTCCGTCGCCTTTATTCCCTGGAAGACGCTTCCCTGGAGCGTACTGTTTTCGGACTTACCTTTAAAAATCCTGTCGGACTGGCAGCCGGGTTAGACAAAAATGCGGAGTTGGTGGATGAGATGGCAGCTTTGGGATTTGGATTTGTAGAAATTGGCACCCTGACACCCCGTCCGCAAGCGGGTAATCCCAAACCCAGGCTTTTCCGCCTGCCGGAAGACAAAAGCCTGATCAACCGCATGGGGTTTAACAACCAGGGCGTACAAGCGGCTGTCGCCAGGTTAAAAAACAGAACAACAAATATCATCGTCGGCGGTAATATCGGCAAGAATAAAGATACGCCCAATGCACAGGCTATCGACGACTATACCTTTTGCTTTGAGGCGCTCTACGAGGTCGTGGATTACTTTACAGTCAATGTAAGCTCGCCGAATACGCCGGACCTGAGAGCCTTGCAGGAAAAAGAACCGCTGAAAAAACTGCTGCTGCATTTGAAAGACCTTAACCGGCAAAAGCCCACACCCAAGCCCATCCTGCTAAAAATTGCGCCCGACTTGAACAACCAACAACTTGATGATATTATTGAGATTTGCCTGGAACTGCAAATAGATGGCATCATTGCCACCAATACGACCATCGAACGGGAAGGGCTAAGAACCGGTAAGGAAAAAATAAAACAGACAGGTGCAGGCGGGTTAAGTGGCAAAGCCATCCGCCGCCGCGCTACCCAGGTGATCCGCTACCTGCACCAGCAGTCGGGCGGCAAGCTGCCGGTCATAGGCGTCGGTGGTATTTTTTCTGCCCGTGATGTCCGCGAAAAGCTGGAAGCCGGCGCCAGCCTGGTACAGGTGTATACCGGCTTTGTCTACGAAGGCCCTTCATTGGTCAAAAAGATCAATACCGGGCTACTTGCAAGCCGGCTTCAGAAAGAGACAGCCTGAGCCACCAGGCGGGAAGCCAGCAGTCCGAAGCTTTTGCTTCCGGCTTCGAACTGCTGACTTCCGTCCGTAACACCAAAGCCTCACAGAATGTCCGGTCAAAGACTTTCGTCCTCTGAAAAAACGCCGTACCTTTCCTGCAAAAACCCATGTCCGCTATTACCATTAATTTTCTTAGCCAGCAGCAGGAGCATTTATCAGCCCGTCTGGAATTGCCTGCCGACGGTCAACCGAGAGCTTATGCCATCTTTGCCCACTGCTTCACTTGCGGTAAAGACCTCAGCGCTGTGCGCCAGATCAGCCTTGCCCTCACACAGGCAGGTTTTGCCGTACTCTGCTTTGACTTCACCGGACTGGGCAAAAGCGGGGGCGACTTTGCTGATACCAACTTTTCTTCCAATGTAGAAGACCTGGTAGCAGCCGCTGATTTTTTAAAGAAAGAATACGAGCCGGTCAAGCTGCTCATCGGGCACTCTCTGGGCGGAACGGCCGTGCTACTGGCAGCCCTTCAGATCAAATCCGTGGAAGCTATTGTTACCATCGGTGCGCCTGCCGATCCTGCGCATGTCAAAAAACTGCTGGCAACAGAGGTAGATAAAATTCAGAACGAAGGAAAAGCCGAAGTGAAGCTCAGCGGACGGACGTTTACCGTCAAAAAACAGTTTTTAGAGGACCTTGAAAAAGCGCACAAAAAGCATGATTTCAAAAAAATACGCAAGCCCCTGCTTATTTTACATGCGCCCGCCGATAAAATTGTCTCCATTGACAATGCTACGGAGATTTATCAGCAAACGCTGCATCCTAAGTCTTTTGTATCGCTGGACACGGCTGATCACCTGCTTTCGCAAAAAGAAGACGCTTTGTATGCAGGCAATATCATAGCTGCCTGGGTGAGCCGCTATATCCGGACGTATACCCCAAGCCAGCTTACCTCCGACAAGCAGGTGGTAACCCGCACCGGACCATCTTTTACCACAGAGGTCGTCGCCGGTCAGCATACGTTCATTGCCGACGAGCCGGAAGCTGCCGGGGGCGACGACCTGGGGCCTGACCCTTATGATCTGCTGGCAGCCAGCCTGGGCGCCTGCACCGGCATGACCTTGCGCATGTATGCCAACCATAAGAAATGGCCGCTCGAAGAGGTTCGGGTACATCTGCAACACGAGAAAATCTACGCCGAAGATTGCACCGATTGTGAAGACAAGCAGGATAAGATTGACCGTATAGAAAGGATCATAGAAATGGAAGGTGCCTTGAATGAGGCGCAGAAAAAACGACTTATCGAGATTGCCGACAAGTGCCCGGTACACAAAACATTAAGCCACAACACCAAGATCGTGACGACCTTCAGGGACAATGATTAACTTTTTTTTTTGCCGGAAGTCTTTCTCTTGTCACCCTTGCCTTTACCAAAGCTTTTTCTCCTCCGGGGCTTGTCAGGCTCATAGGCAGGTCCTTCTCCCAGGTATTCGGGCAGTTTGGCTTTGGTAATGGTCATTTCTATCAGACGCTCTATACCGGCAAAAGCATACTGGTCATCTTCGCTGATAAAGGTGAAAGCGGCTCCTTTCTTGTCGGCACGTGCCGTACGCCCTACCCGGTGTACATAATCTTCTGCATCATGGGGTACATCGTAGTTGATGATCAGTTCTATGTCTTCCACATCAATACCCCTCGACAGTATGTCGGTAGCGACCAGGATTTGCAGTTGTTTGTTTCTGAACTTTCTCAGAATATCTTCACGCTCGCTCTGTTCCAGGTCCGAATGCATCGCCGCAATGTCATAGTCCAGGCTTTGCAGCGCTTTACCGATCTCTTTGACGGTCGTTTTCCGGGCACAGAATACAATCAGGCTCCCTACTTTTTTTGCTTTAAGCAGATGCTCCAGCAAGGGTAGTTTTTGGGTATGATAGATTACAAAAGCAGCCTGTAAAACACCGGCAGCAGGCTTGGAAAGGGCAATATTGATTTCAGCAGGCTCTTTCAGAATCGTCTTGGCCAACTGCCGTATCTTGGTGGGCATGGTGGCAGAAAACAGCAGGTTTTGCCGCTCGGCAGGCAGAAAGCTGGCAATACGCATGATGTCCTCAAAGAAGCCCATGTCGAGCATACGGTCAGCTTCGTCCAGCACAAAGTGTTGCAGATGGTCCAGTTTCACATAGCCCAGGCTCAGGTGCGTCAGCAGCTTGCCCGGTGTGGCGATCACCACATCCACGCCATTTTTCAGTGCATTCTTCTGCTTGTCAAATGCAGCGCCGTCGCTTCCGCCATACACGGTGATAGAGCTGATGGGCGTAAAGTAAGAGAAGCCTTCTATCTGCTGGTCAATCTGTATGGCCAGCTCGCGCGTTGGCGACAGGATGAGCGTATTGACGCCTTCCTGCCTTTCTGTGATCAGATGATGCAGCGCAGGCAGCAGGTAGGCGGCTGTCTTGCCGGTGCCGGTCTGTGCGCAGGCAATAATGTCATTATGATCAAGAATCAGCGGAATGGCTTGTTGCTGAACGGGGGTGGGTTGCTTGAAACCCATCATATGCAATCCTTCCATAATGTCGGGATGCAGCTTAAAATCCTGAAAATCCAAAGTAGTCGTTTGTTTTGTTGGCTAAGACCAGAGTTTGTTCTGATGATTCGTTTGTTTTTTTATTACGATTGTGGAGCAACCGTAAATCAGACTGGGCGTCCCCGATCCATCAAATCATGCTAATCATAAAATCATTTAATCATAGTATAAACACGGGAAATATATTTTCATTCAATTACGTACAATTTTTCGATAAAAAAAAGCCGGACCTGTTTGTCAGATCCGGCTGTCAACCAATGTAGGGCTTTCGGCTTAGACCACCTGTTCGGTTCGCTTCAGTTCACGCTCCTGTGCGATGCGCAGCAGTTTGCCGATGACAATTTCCGTAGGCGATTCTCTTTTTTTCTCCTCCTTCATCACCTCAATCATATCGCTGACAAATTCAGGCTTGAGCTCCAGCTTTTTAGAAAATGACCGGCATATTTCCAGTTCTTTTTCATGGATTTCTCCATCGATCATCATCATACAAATCAGTTGATACAGATGCTCAAAACGCTCTTTGTCGTTCGTAGGCGCCTGATAGGTGGCGGTTGCAGGCTCTTCTTTGATCTTTTTCAATTCTGCTTCCGAGATGTTGAACCGCCCTGCCAGCGAAAGCAGGTAATCTACCTCGATGCCATCAAAGTTGCCGTCAGAAGTGGCTACTTCGATCAGGTTTTTCAACTGACCTTTGGCTTGTTGTTTTCTTTTGCCAGTAATTAATTCAAGAATATCCATGACTCTTTCGGGGTTTTTGTTATAATTATTTTTATACAAAAGTATACTTTTATCAATAAAAACCGATACAACACTCTTCGCCTACCTAAAAACTGAGGTAAGGGTTTCAGTAAAAAATATATTTTTTCCCAAACCATGCATGAGTATGCTGTATTCTTTACTACTTGCCAGGTTCAATAATTTTATGGTTAATAAATACATTCTGCCAGCAATCAAGCACTGGCGACGAACGATATTCCATTTTTAGTGTTATTTTTGAAAAATGTTTCATGCCTGTTTTGAGCAGGAGAAACCACGTTTCATCACTATATTTTTATTAAAACCCACGTATGTTTGATTCATT
>JBBSNI010000300.1:0-7442 GCA_038232695.1 Cytophagales bacterium | reverse complement strand
GCGCAAGGGCTCCAACAGGTGGCTAACTTACGCGTAGCTTATCTGTCAAACCAGTGGCTTCACTTACAAAAGGCTGTCCGTAACGCTGCTTAGCTAACTTGTCCTACACCCCATGGCTACGGGTGTAGGACACGAATGTTAGGCGGCAATTTTTTGAGTAAGGTCTATGACTTTCTGCCATTGCTGGCTTTTTTCTGTTGCTCTCAAGTTGGCTACTGCCTGGAAACCATTGGTTGTCCAACGTTGTCCTGAGAGTTTGAGGCGTTGCTGTAACACATGGCGGTGAGCCGCTTCAATAGGTCCTGAACCAATGAGTAAGCCTTGCTCTCGGAACGAACCATACATCATACGCTTTTTGTTTTTCTGATAATAGTTCACCAAAGCCACTCTGGCTTTCTCGGTGACTACCTTTCGGGTAGGTGGCAAATCCCAGATTGCTTTAATGACCTGGGAGAGTTCATCGGTCAGGAGCCGTTCTTTCTGCTGCTCAATCCAGGCTTTAGCCTCAGAGCTTTCCTTGAAGTAAGAAGTGGCAAAACCGCCCAGGTGTTCTATTGCATGATAAAAATCCAAGATTTGTACCTGTTCAGGATACATCGCCTCCGCCCATTTCCATATCCAGGGACCACCATCAGCCACGATGACCATGTTGTCTAAACCGTCCATATAGTGTTCCATCTTGCGCTCAAAGCCCTCATGATCTCCGTAGTGCGCCACATAGAGCGACTCCTTGATCCAATGCCGCTTCGGGCTTTCTTCCAGTAGAGAATCAGCCGGAAATATACGCCCTAGTTTGGTCTCTTTCCACCCCTGTTCCCGGAACAAGAACTGAGCCCCATCCACCATCACATAGTGAACCTCGGCCTGCCGGTCTGCTTCAAAGCAATGCGTTGCCCCTTGCTCAAGGGCTTGCTCTTGCTGCTTTTCCAACGCCTGACCGTAGTAGTGACAGAGCCGCTCTACCTGTTTGTCACTCACCTTTACTTGTAACAACTTGGCTAACGCTTCACTGCTCTTATCGAAAACTTCCTGCTGACCTACCCAACAGCTTACCTCTTGCAAATACGCACTCATCTTAAACTGAGCATTGTGACGGGATAAAACATGCTTCTTGGGAACCACTACTTTACCAAAGCTAGTAGCTAGCTCTTTTTTTTTCTGCTATCCTGTTCCTCCCCAACACTGGCCTGTAGTATGTCTTGACCCAAATGGTGCATCATCTCTGCAAAGCTACGCTCATATTCGTAGGCACTCTGTTGCCCTTCCTGACTGGCTTGCCACCCTTTGATACGTTCCATCATCTTTGCTTCCAGAGTTAATACAGGTGATTCCATCGTTTTTGGCTCTAAGGTTTGATTAGCTATATCCATTTTTTTTCCTCAATTTAAACATCTTTGCATTCGTGTCCTACACCCGTTGATGGTCAGCGTGCCGTCGGCTTGCAAGACCAGTTCGCCGGTGATTGCGATAGAGGCTACGGTAGTGCCGTTGCCTACCAGGATGTTGCCTGCGGTCTTGGCGCTGAGCGGTATGGCTACGCCAGCGCTGTTGCCTACCAGCATATTACCTTCGGGCAATGCTTTTAGGGCATCTACATAGCTTTTGGTAGCGGCATCACTGGCAGCCGTAGGTGTTGCCAAGTTAGTGATCTTGCTGCCGCTGGCGTTGTTACCTTTTTATAATATATACGATAATTTTTGTGTTTAATTATCACTATGTGCTTCCCAACGGTTCTGTGCAGCGTTCCATTTAAGTACTTCACCATTGGCCGGAGTTGTAGCAGACAGGCTGACGTTGGTGGCATCATTGGTTAGGCTTAGTGTGTTGCCGCTCAGGCTCAGGTTCTGTGCGTCGGTGTTGATGCTGCCCAGGTTCACCATGCCGCCATTGCTAAGCGATAGCTCCTGCGTGGTTGTATTAAAAGAGAGGGTTTGCCCATCGGTGTTATCCAGGTAACCGGCTAAGTTGATGTCAGTAGCCCCAAGGTTATTGGTCACTTTCAGCGTGTTGCCTGTCAGTTGTAAGTCTTGTATCTCATTAGCAGGATCGTTGTCCGCGTCATCCACATTATCCGTAGCATTAATCGTAAAGTTAGGATATGTGCCAGAAACAGTTGCTGCGCCAGTTCCCGTCAGGCTGACAGCCTGGTTGGGGGCTGTGTTAATGATCTGATTGCTACCGTTAATACTAATGCCTGTTCCGGCCGTATAAGTCGTACCTATTGCATCGCTTTGCGCTTCCCAATGGTTCTGCGCGGCATTCCACTTAAGTACCTGTCCATCGGTAGGCGACGTTGCTGATAGATTAACGCTGGTAATATCATTGGTCAGGCTCAGCGTATTTCCATTGAGGTTTAAGTCCTGGCTATCCGTATTGATGCTGTTCAGATTTACAGATCCTCCGTTTGACAGCGATAATTTTTGCGTGGCAGGATCAAAGGAAAGCGTTTGTTGGTCGGTATTATCCAGGTATGGGGTAAGGTCTATAGCACTAGCAGCAGGATTATTGGTGATTTTGATTGTGTTGTTGTTGAGTTGCAGATCCTGAATTTCGTTGGTGCTGTTCAGGTCTCCCGTATTGGTGATCGTACCGTCCGTGCTGACATTGATACCTGCTCCTGCCTGGTAGCTTTTTTCTTTGATAGTACCAATGATCTCAAAAGTGCCATTTTGATGACGGTATAAGTCGCCGGTGGTGTTATTGATATAAAAATCGCCGTTTTCGGCTGGCATGTTGGGGGCAGTATTGCCTGTGTACCAGTTGGCTTTTTTAAGGATATTACTGTCTTCGCCAATACTTTGCTCCCATTTTCCCTCAAACCAGAAGTAGAAAGCGCCCTGGTCGGTATCAAAGACCAGCAGTCCATGATCAGCCTGACCGAGGCGGGATGTAAAGGCAGCAGCGGTGCGTTGTGCTGTGGTGAGGCGGGGTACCAGAAAGCCCTGGCTGTGGTCTTTGGCGTAAAGCTCCAGTACAGCGTTGGCATTCGGCTTGTCTGTGCCCATGCCTACGACGGTCTGCCCGAAAGCGTTATAAGAAAAGATGAGCGATAACAGTAGCCCTGCTATTCTATTATAAAAAAGCGATACTGATGTCTTTTTTGACCAAGCTAATAGCATATAACGATGCATCCTATTGATGGATACGGGCGTTTTTAGCAGGTAGCATTGTTCTTCCTGTTTCCAGGAATATGACTGAAAATGTATGTCAGTTTCTGTCAGGATATACTACCACTTTTCCCGTTTTAAAAACTTTAATATTAGGCAGCTTCGCTTTATTTTTTTTTGCAATAAACGGAAATGAGTACACGAGAGCGGAAACAGAAGAATTAGCATGGGATATGCCGAATGGGCTGGTAGTTTGCTCTAAAATTAGGATTCGAAGCTGCCTGTATTCTGTACGGGCTCAGTAGCTTCTGCCGGTAAAGCTTTGCTTTCAAGCATTACCAGGTCTTCCAGGCAAGCTATCCACAGAGGATGGTCGTTGAGGCTGTCTACGAGTTGCCAGGTTTCGCCACCGGCTTCTTTGAACTGTTCTTTGTAAGTCTCGCCCACTTCTACAGTAGTTTCCAGGCAGTCGGCTACAAAGGCAGGAGAAAAGACCAGCACCCGCTTGATACCTTGGGCTGCCAGTTCCTGAAGCACTTCGTCGGTATACGGCTTGACCCAGGGCACCGGACCCAGCCTGGACTGGAAGGTAACGGTATATTTATCTTTGGGAATACCAAGCTTTTCGGCAATCACCCGGGTGGTATGGTAGCATTGCGCTCGGTAGCAGAACTGGTTTTTCTTATGATAGACATCACAGCAGGTGCCTACTTTGCAGTAGTGATCTACCGAAGATTTTTCTATTTGTCTTACCGGCAGACCATGATAGCTGAACAGAAAATGTTCATAGTCGCTGTGATGTTTCAGATACTTGCCGGCCCTGGCGGCGTGGGCTTCAATAAACAGGGGATGGTCCGGAAAATTACTCACAAACTTTACCGATGGAATCACCTGCCATTTTCTGGTAATTTCCATGACCTTATCAATCACAGAACCGGTAGAGGCTGAGGCATACTGCGGAAAAAGCGGAATGCAAATGATACGGCTGACGCACTCTTTTTGCAAAGCGTTCAACGCACTTTCTATACTGGGGCTTTGGTAGCGCATCGCCAGCTTAACTACGTAAGATTCGTCTAAACGTGCTTGTAGCAGGTCTCTCACGTCTTCGCCATAAAACTTCAGCGGCGAGCCGCGTTCTTCCCACAGCTTCTGGTATTCTTTGGCTGAATTGGGCGCCCGGAACGGCGCAATGATCAGGTTGACCACCATCCAACGCGGAATGAGCGGATAGTCTACCACCCGCTTGTCCATGAGAAATTCGCGCAGGTATTTTCTTACGTCCGGAGTAGAAGGGCTGTCGGGTGTGCCCAGGTTGACTAATAAGACGCCGGTTTTGGGTGGTTTCATGTAGGTCAGAGGTTCCTGTGTGTTCAGGCAAATAACATTGGTCTTTGCCCCAAGGTTTCAAAAAGCCGGAAGCGGGAAGTCGGAGGAAGAAATTTATAGCTTTCGTCTTCCAGCAGGTTGAACGCATTTAAAAATGCAAACTAAATCGTTAGAAAATGCTATTAACAAGCTTAATTTGTTATTTTCAATTGCAATTCGTGCTATTCATGCCGTTGTTCGCTTTGTTACTTTTGCAATCGACCGCAGCGGCGGACCGTCAAAAGTAACCAAAAGTCTTGGGCAAAATATCATGCCACCCGGAAAACCCAATGCACCCTCCGCGATTTTGCCCCCTCCAGCGCACCTTTTAATGCGTTTAACTTGGTCTTCCAACCTATTCAGCACTATTCAGCACAACTTCACATAGCTTCCCAGCAGTTTGATCTCACTTTTATATTTTTCTATCATCTTTTGCACGTTGCTGTCCTCGACGTGGCCGTCGAAGTCAATGAAAAACCAGTATTCAAAAGATTTACCATTTCGGGCGGGGCGGCTTTCTATCTTGGTCATGTTGATGTCTTTGCGGTCGAATTCCTGCAGGAAAGTAGCCAGGCTGCCCGGCTCGTCGGAATGCGCCAACTTGACCAGGATGGAGGTCTTGTCCTGATCGCTTTTCTGGTTGACAAAATCTTTGCTGATGATCAGAAAGCGTGTTTGGTTGTTGGCAGAGTCCTCGATATTTTCAAAAAGGATAGGTACGCGGTTGTCCTGTGCAGCAATTCTTGCACAGATGGCGGCGCTTTCTTTTTCCTGGGCTGCCAACTGCGCGGCTTTGGAAGTAGACTCTACCGGCACCAGGGCTACGGCCGGGTTGTTGACCACCTCATCAATGAATTTGCGGCACTGGCGGAAGGCGATGTCTTTGGAATATATCTTTTTGATCTGCTGAAGATGATCCGTCTTGCTGGCAAACGCAAAGTGCACCGCCATGGGTACTTCCGCTACAATGTGCAGGTCATAGTCTGCCAGGCAGTCGGCTGTTTCGGGCACCATGCCCTGCTGGTTGTTTTCTATCGGCACGACCCCGAAGCGCGCCATGCCTGAATTGACGACTTCAAAAATAGTACGAATATTCCCGATAGGCATGTACTCGCTCATACCGCCAAAGCGGCTCTCGGCAGCCTGGTGCGAAAAGCTGCCGCCGGGACCCAGGTAAGCGATCCTTTCGGGCAGTTCAATGTTGCGGCTGACGGCAAATATTTCCAGGAAGATGGCATCAATCGCCTGGGCGTTCAGCGGACCTTTGTTGGCGCTTTTTAATCGGTCCAGGATGGCTTTTTCCCGCTCGGGGCGGTAGATGATGGCGTTGGTAGACCTTTTCAGTGTGCCTACCTGTTTGACCAGCAGCATCCGCTGCGTGAGCAGTTCGAGAAGCTGGTTGTCGATGTGGTCAATCTTGTTCCGTAACGATTTGAGGTCTGTCTGTTCCATAGCGCAGGAAGATCACAATAGCCATAAAAAGCTGTAAAGCTACTTTTAATACCATGCAATGCAAGGGCAGGCAATGCAGAATTTCAAGACTTTTTCTCTACTTACTGTAAGAAAAAAGCCTTTCTTCTCTACTTATTAACAAAATTCAGATGTGAAACAGGAATTTACCCATATCATCGATCAGCACCAGGGCATCATTCATAAAGTCTGCCGCATCTACCGGGATACGCCGGAAGACCGGGAAGACCTGTTTCAAGAGATCATCTACCAGTTGTGGAAAGCCTGGCCTTCCTTCCGGGGCGAAGCAAAGCTGTCTACCTGGATGTACAAAATAGCCATGAGTACGGCGATAGCCCGCTACCGAAAAGCCTCTGCGCTGCCACACCCTGTTCCGCAGCAAGATAGCTTTACGCCACATGAGCCGTCCGAACACCCGGAAAAGGAGAAGCTTTACCGGGCAATTGCTACACTTAACGATGGCGATAAAGCCATCATTACGCTGTATCTGGATGATTATTCTTACGAAGAGATGGCAGAGATCATCGGTATTTCAGTCAACTATACAGGTGTCAAACTGAGTCGTATCAAAGAAAAATTAATTCAATTACTAAACCCTAAAAATCATGAAATTAGATGAACTGAAACAACAATGGCAGGAAGAACAACATACCCTGAGTACTGAGCAGATTCAACAGAGGGTCGGGCAACGCTCATCGGCTATTTCTGCCAGGATGGCAAAAAAAGCTTTGATAGAATCTGCGGCATTTGTGCTGGTGTTCATCGTCTTCTTTACCGGCCTTGATCCCGAAAAAAACACTTTGTGGGTGAACTTCCTGTTTGCAGGGGCTATAGGCATCGGTATCGCTAACAACCTCTGGCTGTACCGCAGTCTGAGTCTCAACCGGCAGGGACAAAACATGTATGCTTCCCTCCAAAGTATCGTCAGGCACCTGTGGGTACAAATACAGTTTTCGGTGATTTTTTCCGTCCTTTTTTTCACCAGCGTGACTGCGTTTCTGATGCTAAGAATACCTTTATCTACAGAAAAAATAATACTGATACTGGTATTATTAGGGTTAAGTATCATGATTAGAAGTGGCGTAGAGATCAGCAGATGGAAGGGCAGTATCCGTAAAATCAATTTGTGTCTGCAAACGCTTTCTAATACCTAAAAGCTCTAAAAAAGAGAAACTACGCCTCAAATGGCGTGGTTTCTTATGTCCAAAAGATCAAAAACCACTTTCTTCCCATCGTAAGCGGAACGAATCCACGTATATATTCATTAACCATTGTGATTGTCTGCCGCTTACTGTATTTTTGACGTTTCAAAACCCCGATATATGCAACGAGACCAGGAAATATTTGACCTTATCCGCCAGGAAGAAGACCGGCAGGAGCGCGGTATCGAGCTGATCGCTTCCGAAAACTTTGTTTCTCCACAAGTGATGGAAGCCATGGGCAGCGTACTGACCAACAAATATGCCGAAGGGCTGCCAGGCAAACGCTATTACGGCGGCT
>JBBSNI010000299.1:0-7450 GCA_038232695.1 Cytophagales bacterium | reverse complement strand
GGCATCGCAGTCTCCGGAGCAGCTGCCATGATCTCTATCCTTGTCAACCCGGTCAATGATGCGCCTGTGGTGAAAAACTTTGCCAAGACCGGGGCGGAGAACGAAGCCATCAGTTTTTTGCCCGAAGACTTTAGCAACCATTATACAGATGTAGAAAACGATCCGCTGGCAGCTATCACGGTAGAAACGCTGCCCCAAAAAGGAAGGCTGCTGCTCAAGGGAAAGGCGGTCAAGGCAGGAGACCAGATCAATGCCGGCAATATTGCAAAACTGGTTTATCAGCCTGAAACAGGCTTGGGCAACATCATTGACGTCTTCTCCTGGAATGCTTCTGACGGTACTGCCTTTGCCCCGCAAAGTGCCGTTGTGAACCTGATCCTGGGCAAAGGCGTCGTAGATTTTGACATCTCTTTAAAAGAAGACGAACCTTATCGCTTCCAGTCTGAGGATTTCATCGCCCATTATGGCAATCCTGAGAATAGCTTGCAGGCGGTAAAAATAGTAACGCTTCCTGCACGGGGCACTTTAACCCTGGACAATACGCCGGTCAGCGAAGCGCAGACTGTAGCAGCCGACGCTCTGGAAAGGTTGGTCTATGTGCCTGATACCCACTATTTCGGGCAGGACAGCCTGTTTTGGGATGCCTCCGAAGGTACAGACTTTACCAACCAGCAGGCAGCCATATTCTTTAGCATTCAGCCGGTCAACGATGCACCCACCATATCTGCCCTGAGCGATACGACGGTGGTGGCGGGCACTTCTGCCGGGCCGCTGACCTTTACGGTGAGCGACGTAGAAACGGAAGCCTCTGCGCTACGGGTTACTGCGTTTTCGGATGATATGATTGGCGACAGCCAGCTTCGCCTGGGCGGCAGCGGCAGCGAGCGCACCCTGATGGTAGATACCCGGGAGGGGCAAACCGGGCAGACCGTGATCCATGTCCTGGTCTCAGATGGCGAACAGCAGGCAGCGCAAATCTTTACCCTGACGGTGGTCCCTTATTTTGTAACCCTAACGGCAAGCAAAGCCGTTGAGGTTTGCAGCGATCAACCTTTTGAGATTACCGCCGGCAAGATTTCCGGGGGCGTAGCTCCTTATACCTACGACTGGACGTGCAACCAGGAAAACTGCCAGATCAGGGAAGAATTTGACAATACGCTGACGATCAACCCCGGCGAAAGCACTGAATATTACGTGCAGGCGACGGACGCTAACGGCATTGTAAGCAATTTGGATACGATTCGGGTAAATATTGTAGATTGCAGTCAAATTGAACTGGCGATCCCGTCGGGTTTTACCCCAAATGGCGACAATATCAACGATACCTGGGAGATCGGCAATATGGCATACGTAGACGAAGTGACTGTCTTTGTCTTCAACCGCTTCGGGCAGCAGGTGTTTCAGTCGGAAGGGTATCGTATCCCCTGGAATGGCAGTTCTGAAACCGGGGCTGTGCCGGTGGGCACGTATTATTATGTCATTAGCGTAGAGAACGGCACCAGGGTATTCAAGGGGTCGGTCACTGTTTTGAGGTAGGAAAAGCATTTTAAATTAAGAAGGATGAAAAAAATATACATGATAGGGCTGATACTGACACTTCCTTTGTCGCTGATGGCGCAACAGCCGTTTCAGTTCAGCCAGTATTTTCAAAATGCTTTTACCATCAACCCCGCTGTTACGGGTGCCGAAGAATTTCTGGACATCAAGCTGGGATACCGGCAGCAGCTTTCCGGGGTAGACGGTGCGCCGGAAACTTATTTTCTGAGTGCGCACAGCGCTTTGTCCAAGCAGGACAAAACGTTTCCCTACCAGCAGAATTCTTTGCGTATCAGCGATCCTGATCTTTATTCCCGCTTTGAGAACAGCGGGCGCTACCGCCGCTCCCATCTTTTTCATCATGGTCTGGGAGGCTATGTTGCGAACGACCGGCAGGGCATCTTCAAACAAACTTCGGGCTTTCTCTCTTATGCACTGCATGTTTCAGTAGGCACACAAACGACCCTTTCCCTGGGCGTTGCCGGGGGGCTCAACAGCCGCGCCATCGATGTCAGCAATATTAATCTGGGCGAAACGGATGTGATCGATCCTACTTATCAGGCTTATCTGGCGCGGCAGGGAAGGACGACCAGCTTTGATATGAACGCCGGTCTGTTTCTTTATGCCAAAAAATTTTATATAGGCTATTCGGCAGTCCGTATTTTGCAAAATGAGATTTATTCGGATGTACAAAGTATCTCCGGCAAGCAACGGATCAGCCATTATGGCCTGGTAGGTTTGCGCCTACAGGCGGGGCCCAGGGTGATGGTGCTGCCCGGCGCTTTAGTGCGCTATGATGCCGCCACCCCTTTGTTGTATGATGTGAATGTGCGTTTTAAGTTTGAAGACCTGGCCTGGATTGGCGCCTCGTACCGCAACACGCAAACGCTGGCGGGTATGGCGGGCGTCAGCCTCAGCGATTTTCTCAACCTGAGCTATTCTTATGACTATGGACTGGGAGATGTTAATAACTTTTCTACCAACGTACATGAAATAGTATTAGGCTTAATGCTTTTTAATAAAAAAGAAGCTGCCCCCTATTTGTGGTAAAAACAGGATGTTTATGAAATTTTTGTTTGTATATTTTATAAGTATGATAGCCCTGGGCGGCACAGGCAGCAACCTGTTTGCCCAGCAGCTATATTTCGAAAACCCTACCATCTTTTCGGACACGCTCAACAGCGATGCCGAAGAGAGCTACCCTATCTACTCTTCAAAAGACAGCACCCTTTTTTTTGTACGCACCCTTTATGAGAAAAATACCGGGGGATTGGTCTCCGGCCAGGACATCTGGTACAGCAAACGCACCCCGGAAGGAAAATGGGATATGCCTAAAAACGATCTGGCAAACCTGAACAACCGGGGCAACAACGCCGTAGTAGGTGTTGCAGCGGATGGCAGCACCCTGTATGTGATAAATGACTACCATGAGGAAGAAGTAAATACACCAGGGCTATCGGTTTCTTCCCGCCAGGACGATCAATGGACAACACCGCAGCAAGTCAGCATCCCCGGGCTGGCAGACAAGCAGGGCAACTATTACAGCCTCTATGTTGCGCCTACCGAAGATGTGGCTATTATTTCTATGCAAAACGAAGCCTCGCTGGGGCTGGAAGATTTGTTTGTCAGCCTGAAAGATTCCGGGCAGTGGTCGAAGCCTGTTCACTTAGGACCGGTGGTCAACACCTCAGGCTTTGATATCTCACCTTATCTTTCTGCCGATAAGAAAACCTTGTTTTTTTCCAGCAACGGTCACCCGGGCTATGGCAACGCCGACCTGTTTGCTACGACCCGGCTTGATACAAGTTGGACGCGCTGGACAAAACCCGTCAACCTGGGCGATGAGATCAATTCAGTTGCTTTTGACGCTTACCTGACCATCACCGAAGACAATGAGGTCTTCTTTGTCAGTACACGGTCAGGCAGGTCAGCAGACATTTTCCATTCCAGGCGCATCACCGACGAGCAACGCGCCAGCGACCTTGCCGGCAGGATCAGCAGCCGCGGCAACTACCCACGTGCCGATACGGTTCGTACCGCCCCTGAGCCGGAAACCGATCCTAAGACCCAGGCGCTGATAGAAGAAACCCAGCGGCTGTTAGAGGAGTTTAAGAAAGGCAAAAGCACCCCGGATGAGCCTGCTGCGCAAGCAGAGAAACCAAACCTTCCCGCCAAAACCGTATTCTTTGACCTGAATTCTTACGAACTTGAGACGGCGGCTACGCCGGAGTTGAAACAGGCAGTCAGTACGCTGACCCAAAACCCCCGCCTGAGTGTACGTGTCGTAGGACATGCCGACGATACAGGCGGTAGTGATTACAACCTGAAACTATCGATCGCCCGTGCGCAGGCTGTCAAAAAGTATCTGACCAGCGCAGGCATTCAGGCCGGAAGGATCATTACCTTCGGAAAAGGTGCTACCGAACCGCTGACTAACAACACTTCGGCAGAAAGCAGAAGCAGGAACCGCCGCGTTACGGTTGAATTTTTTACTTTATAGCGGAGATGAGGATTGAATACAAAAACAGAACAGATACGAAGCCGTGCAGCGAGTCAAAACGATATGGAAAAAAGGCCGGAAGTCGTACTGGATCAAAGCCAGTTCGCTAACGCTGCTCAACCGCCTGCTGGTGACCGGCTTTGGTTTTCTCAACTTCTATGTCCTGATCCGCCTCTTGCCCCAGGCTGACTATGGATTATGGATGCTGTTCGTCTCAGTCACTACCGTCATCGAGCTGATCAAAGCAGGGTTTATCAGAAATCCACTGATCAGGTTCAGTCTGGGGCGCACTAGCCAGAAATTTTCCGGTTCAGCAGCCTCCACTGCGGAACTATCCAGTCCGGCAGTCGCCACTGCGGAACGCTCCAGCCGGGTGGAAGTGCTGAGCGCTTCTTTTTTGCTTAACCTGCTGCTGACCTTCCTGATCGCTGTTTTGCTGCTGGCATTTTCCGGGAGTTTAAGCCTCTTCTGGGGCTATGCAGGCTTGCAGGACTTGTTCAGCATTTATATCATCACGCTCTTTCTGCTCGTTCCGCTCCATCATTTTGATTATGTACAACAGGCTAACCTGAGCTTCAAAGGCTCAACGCTGGGTGAGTTTACCCGGCAGTTTACTTTTTTTGTCTGCCTGATGTCGTTTTATCTGACCCAACGCCCGATCGATTTGGTTACGCTGGCATTTTTCCAGGCGGTAGCGGTAGGTTTCAGCAGCCTGGCATCCTTCTTCTTTGCCCGCCGGTACCTGACTTTTACGTTCCGCACCACCCTACCCCAGGTCAGGACGCTCTTTCGTTATGGAAAATATACCTTTGGCACCAGCGTCAGCGCGATGCTGATGAGAAATACCGATACCTGGATGCTGGCGCGGATGACCTCGCCCCTGTCGGTTGCCCTCTACAATCCGGCGCTCAGGATCGCCAACCTGCTGGAAATCCCTGCGCTGACGCTGGCTTCCGTCTTGTTTCCCAAACTCAGCCAGCAATTTGCAGAGAAGGGACAGGGTTCCGCCCGGTATCTCTACGAAAAATCGGTAGGTACGATTCTGTGCAGCGTGTTGCCGATGGCACTGCTGGTCTTGGTTTTTGCTGAACCTATCACTGTTTTTATTGCCGGAGAAGATTATATAGCTACCGCTCCCGTACTGAGGATCACCGTGCTCTATTCTTTTCTGCTGCCCTTCAACCGCCAGTTTGGCGTAACCCTGGATGCTATCGGAAAAGCCAAAATCAACTTTCTCTTTGTGCTGCGGGATGCACTGCTCAATGTGGTTTTAAATTACATCTTCATTACCCGCTACGGACTGATCGGCGCTGCTTATGGCACCGCCACGACCTACCTGATCGCTGTGGTAGCCAACCAGGTGTACCTCCATAAGAACCTTCAGGTCAGCTTGCTGCGCATTTTCTACTATACAGCATCCGGTTATCGGAAGGTATATCACACAGGCCTGTCCGTTTTACAGAAAAAAACCTGAACGGCATGATCCAGGGGAAAGATTTTGTCTTTGTAGGGCTTCAGTCGTGGGACATCGCCATTGGCAGCAACAGTAAGAACCTGGCCAGGGAAATTGCGAAGTATAACCGGGTGTTGTACGTGAGCAAACCTTTGGACAGGATTTCTTTGCTCCGTCATTATACAGACAAAAAAACGAAAAAGCGACTGGCGGTACTGCACGGCAAACAACCCCGTCTGGAAAAAATAGGCGACAACCTGTGGAATCTTTATCCAAAAACTATTTTAGAATCAGCCAACTGGCTCAACAACCGCCCGGTTTACCGTATTTTTAATACGATAAACAACAGGCGGCTGGCGCTTCAGATCCGGACCGCCATCCGGGAACTCGGTTTCAGGGATGTCATTGTTTTCAATGATAACGACTTTATGAGTTATCATGCTTTAAAGGGTTATATATCGCCCGCCCTGTCTGTTTATTATCTGAGAGACTACCTAACATCGCAGGATTATTTTAAAAAAAGAGCCTATCTGGAAGCACAACAGATCAGGCAGGCTGATGTGGTGGTTACCAACTCGGAGTATTTGCAGCAGTATGCGGCTTGCTACAATAAAAATGCATACTTTATCGGACAAGGCTGCGACATAGAAAGCTTTTCGGAGGTAAATCCTACCCTGCCGCCGGACCTCGAACCGCTCAAAGATGGCAGTCCGGTGATAGGCTACGCAGGTTACCTTTCAACCTCCAGATTGGACATTGCCTTGATCGCTTACCTGGCGGAGCAGTTGCCAGGCTTTCACTTTGTGCTGGTAGGGCCGGAAGATGCAGCCTTCAAAGCAAGCAGCCTGCACGGCAGACGCAATATTCACTTTCCGGGCGCTAAGCCACCGGAGGAAGTCCCGGATTATTTGTATCACTTTGATGTCTGCATTAACCCCCAGCTTGTCAACCTGATGACGACGGGCAACTATCCCCGCAAGATGGACGAATACCTGGCGATGGGAAAACCTGTGGTAGCTACGCAAACCCTGGCGATGGAATACTTCCGGGAGTACGTCTACCTCTGCCAGACCCCAGAGGAATATCTAAGTACTATCCGCACAGCGCTGGCAGAAGATACGCCTGCTTTACAGATAAAAAGAAAGGAATTTGCCCTCGGTCATACCTGGACGGCTAACGTGCAACGGCTGTATGAAGTGATTAGTCAACATAAGTCGGTTATTTTTTCTGAACGACAGCTTTAGCCGGTTCTGCCGCTTGTTTTCTTGACGTGAGTTTGGCAAAAGTTAGTTTTGTGCCAAACCTGTAGCTTGCTGCTTAAAGTTCTATTGTCCTCAAGCCGGACGGGCTTCTACCGCATCGGCGGTCCGATTTTTTCATTCGATAAAAAAGTAGACCGCAGCGGCGGACCGTAAAAAATCTTGTGGTTCCCCACCGGGAAAAGTTTGAAAGTGCACCGGCACCCCGGTCGCTAGCGCTCAGACAGCAAACTTTCCCCCTTGCTAAAAACCTTGACCATATTTTGCGCTGAACTCACGTTTTCTTACATAGACTTCTACATAGGAGTTGGGAATCTCCCGGGGGGCCAGGAAAAGGTCTTGCATTACGTAGTGCTGTTGGATGCAATCCCGTACCTCATACGGAAAAAAGTTGTTCAGATTGGGGATCGTCTGAAACAGCACCAGGTCGTACTCCTGGTTTTCTATCTTTTGGCAAAAATACTGCACTTCGCGGTCAAAAAAAGCAACGCCCTGATGGAACCAGAGGGAGTATTGCGGGCTTTTCTCCAGCGTATAGCCCATCTCACGGGCCAGGGGCGTAAGTTCGGTCATGTTGAGCACTTTCAGGTCCTTTTTCTTCGCTACCTTCATGTCCATGATCTTGCGGATGCCCTCTACCGTTTCGGGGGGCATGTATACCCGCTTAAAAGAAGAATAATCGGACAAAACCCACTGGGAGCG
>JBBSNI010000298.1:0-7454 GCA_038232695.1 Cytophagales bacterium | reverse complement strand
TACCTACCTTACCGGACAGTGGCCTGCCGAACATGGCATTGTGGGCCATGGCTGGTACTTCCGCGATGAATGTGAAATTAAGTTCTGGAGGCAATCGAACAAGCTGGTACAAGCGCCCAAAGTATGGGAAGCTGCCAAAAAGATAGACCCCGGCTTTACCTGCGCCAATATGTTCTGGTGGTACAATATGTACTCCACGGTAGATTATGCCGTCACACCCCGCCCGCTCTACCCTTCCGACGGACGCAAGCTGCCGGATATCTACAGCCAGCCGATGGACTTGCGGCATCGGCTTCAAAAGGAGTTAGGGCAATTTCCTCTATTCAACTTCTGGGGACCCAATGCCAACATCAAATCTACCCAGTGGATTGCCGAAGCTTCCAAATTGGTACATCAATGGCACAATCCCACCCTTACCCTGATCTATCTGCCGCACCTGGATTACAACCTGCAACGGCGGGGCATTGATTTTTCTAAGATCGCCGATGACCTTCGGGAGATAGACGAAGTATGCAAAGACCTGATCACCTACTATGAAAACCAGGGCGCATCGGTGCTAATGTTGTCAGAATATGGGATTACCAGCGTCAGTCAACCTGTTCATATCAACCGGGTGTTGCGGCAGCAGGGTTATATTACGGTAAAAGATGAACTGGGACTGGAAATGCTGGATGCCGGGGTTAGCAAGGCTTTTGCTGTGTCAGACCATCAGTTAGCCCATGTGTATGTGAACGATAAAAGTGAAATTCCTACCGTAAAGACGTTACTGGAAAACACCCCAGGTATCGCACAGGTGCTGGACGAAGCAGGAAAGAAACAAGACCACCTTGATCACGAACGGGCAGGCGAGCTCATAGCCGTAGCGGATGAAAATGCCTGGTTTACGTACTACTATTGGCTGGACGATGCCAAAGCGCCCGACTTTGCCCGCACCGTAGACATACACCGCAAACCAGGCTATGATCCGGTAGAAACCTTTGCTGACCCTAAGATCAAATTCCTGATGGGCAAAGTAGGGTTAAAACTATTGAAGAAAAAGCTCGGGTTCCGTTATATGATGGACATCATTCCGCTGGACGCTACCCTGGTCAAAGGCTCGCACGGCAGGATCAGTGAAAGTACAGAAAACCGTCCTCTCCTCATCAGCCAGCAGCCGCAATTATTACAACAGCCGGCCATTGAACCTACTGCCATACATGATGTGATCTTGGCGCATCTGATGGAGTCTGTATAGCGTCACCCGTATAGATTATATTCAATACGGTTAATGGCTTTTTCCACTTCTCTGCGGCCCGTTTCGAGGCGAAGCAGGTCAACAGGCTTTGCATTTCCTAGAGTAGGAACCGGAGTAATTAGCCACTGTTTAAAATCCTCTACATCCTCGAATGCGTTGATGCCTTTTTTTCCCAAAAGATAAAGCTTTACCTACAAATTAAAAATCCTTTGAACACCAACATTTTCCATAAGGCTGTGTTAACGAGGAATACAATATTTTTTCACATAGCTTAAACTTTTTCACCTTATGAAAGCCCTTGTTTACCACAAACCCAAAGATGTCAGGGTAGATACTATTCCTGACCCTATCATCGAAGACCCGCGGGATGCTATCATCCGCGTTACTTCCACTGCTATCTGCGGCTCAGACCTGCATATCTATAACGGACTCATTCCCGACAAGCAAAAGTTTGTCGTAGGACATGAGTTTATGGGTGTTGTGGAAGAGGTAGGTACGGATGTAAAAAACCTACAAATAGGCGAGCGGGTAGTCGTACCTTTTCCTATCGCCTGTGGACAATGCTATTTTTGTACACATGCTCATTTGCCTACGCAATGTGAAAACTCCAACCCTGAGTTCTACGGCCCGGAAGGCGACATTACCAAAGGCAAAGGGGGCGGACTGTTTGGCTACACCAGTATGTACGGAGGCTACGACGGCGGACAAGCACAATACGCAAGGGTACCTTATGCGGATTTTGGCCCCCGCAAAGTGCCCGATGAGCTGACCGACGAACAGGTGCTGTTCCTGACGGATATTTTTCCTACAGGCTATATGGGCGTGGAATGGGCCGATATGAAAGGAGGAGAGTTTGTTGTCGTTTTTGGCTGTGGGCCCGTAGGCATCATGGCGCAGAAATCGGCATGGCTGAAAGGTGCCGAAAGAGTGGTGGGTGTAGATATAGAACCTTACCGCCTGGAGAAAGCCAGGAAGACAGCCGGTTCCGAAGTGATCAATGCCAAAGAACAAGATGTAGCCGAAGTAGTCCGCAGCATGACGCAAGGCCGTGGAGCCGATGTATGTGTGGATGCTGTCGGGATGGAAGCCAACAGAAGCTTTGTAGATAAAGCTTTAGGTACGCTGGGCGCCCAGGCAGGTACGGCAGAAGTGCTTGAAAACTGCTTTGATGCCGTACGCAGAGGTGGGATTGTTACCGTATTAGGCGTATATGCTTCCAACTATAACCAGTTTCCTTTCGGGAAAATATTTGACAAAAGTATCAGGCTCCGGGCAGGGCAGGCTCCTGTGCAGGAATACATTGATGAGTTGCTGACTATCGTGCGCGACGGCAAAGTAAAGCTGGATGACATCATCACCCACCGCCTGCCGCTGGAGGAAGCCGCGCATGGGTATAAAATATTTAATGAGAAGAAAGATGACTGTGTAAAAGTCGTGTTGCAGCCTTAAACAGGCATCATTTCTGTACTTTTGTCAACCTCAGGGACTCTAAATGAGAAAAAATTGTTTAACCACTAAGGTCACAAAGGGTATACACAAAGGGCACAAAGGTTTAGGTTGCTATCCTTGTGCCCTTTGCGGCCGCCGCTGCGGTGTAATACTTTGTGACCTTAGTGGTTAATAAAAATCCTCATGTAGAGTCCCTGAGGTACCAAATACAGAAAGATGAAACACGGCGTAAAAGTTGTCTTATTACTTTCTCTACTGTTCGGCGGAAGCTGCCAGCAAAACGACTGCGGCAGAGGCGGCCCTTCTCATGTCAATATCACCGGACTGACAGGTGCGAATCTGCTGTTAGAAACCGAAAATTACTACAGCCGGGATGCCCTCCCGGCCACCACAGCGGTTACCTATTACAACTATGGGTTGCAAGTAACGCCGCAGGCTACGTACTTTTCTTATCAACCGCAGACGAAACCCCGCGCGGGTTTCTTTCCGGCAGCGTATGCCTGTAGCCCGGTACCGCCTCAGCCTTCCGAAGAGATCGCGGACATTGCCGTGTTTAGCCAGGCAGATTACCGGCAGGCTAACAGCACCAAAGTATTAGCGGCAGGTGATACGCTTAATGCTGTTTTTGAGATTTACGACTACCACAGCGGCCGCATCGTGGGCTTGCCCGACTTTCTGGTAGATGAAAAGCTGGCGGCTTCCGAAACCGGCTTTGTGCTCAGACCCATCGTAGCCCCAGCCGATCCTCAGGCCCATCAGTTTACCCTCCACTATCGCCTCACCAACGGCGAGTTTTATACGTTTACGGCAGACTCCGTGACCTTAACGCCTTAGAATTCTCTGAACATATTTTTTGATCTGGTGTTCAAATGCTGAGGTATTCGTATGCTTACTATGAAAGAAGATGCATTTAACCACAAAGCACACAAAGAATATACGAGGTACACAAAGTCTTTCTACCATTGTGACCTTTGCGGCCGCCGCTGCGGTGTATTTCTTAGTGTTCCTGGTGGTTAAAACAAAAGTACATGAACACCCTAACACCTTCGCACCATAACACTTTTTTTAACCTTAAACACAAACTAACATGGCAGATACCACCATCAAGAAAGTAGATAGTAAAAATTCGCCCAAGCAGGGCAGTGAGAAATTCCTGGTTTCGGGCAAAAACGTTTCTATGCGTATGTGGGAAGACGAGCAGCCTGGAAAGGACAAAGAAACCGCCAGCAGCCCTTATGAAACGGTAGGCTATGTACTCAAAGGCAAAGCCGAACTGCACTCCGAAGGGCAGGTCGTCAAGCTGGAAGCAGGCGATTCTTACCTGGTTCCCAAAGATGCCAAACATACCTATAAGATACTGGAAACCTTCAGTGCCGTAGAAGCCACATCGCCGCCCGCCCAGGTGCATGGCAGAGAAGACTAAGCAAGAGCCGGACATAGCGTCCGGCTTTTTGCTATAGTATATCTTTTTTTCAAAGTATTATCTTTTTAAATACTTTTAGGTATTGCTCTCCCATTCTTCTCGTAATTGTTGGTCAACTGCAGCTTCATTCTTGCTGGAGAGCTTACCCCTTAGACTAGAAATGTTTTTATTGACAGAACGCATCTCTCCAGCAGGTGGAGTGCTGTCCGCGGGCAACACAATAAGCTCTACCCGAGTAGCAGTAAAGCTTGCCGGTAGCTGCAACATGATTTTTCCCTTTTTGACTTCTACAATTTCTCTGATTGCTTCCATACGGCAATATACATAATTTCAAAGAGACGAATAAAAGGTATATCAAAAAACAGAGGCTGCCAGTCTAAAACTGGCAGCCTCTTTCATGCTGATGTATTGACAGGTCTACTGAATAGAATCCAAGTTGTCTTAATTTGTAAATATGACATCTAATTTTTCATCTACTTTAGTGCTATACTTATTAGCTCTTGTGATTTGAAAATAATTGGTGCTGTTCTTACAAAATTAAGCCGATTCGTTTTACATTTGAGCTTCTATGAAGGATAATCCTGAGCTTTCCCGTCTGCAAGCGTCTCCTGATAACAAAGGTTGGAAAAAATTTGGACCCTACCTGTCCGAGCGGCAGTGGGGTACGGTGCGCGAAGATTACAGCGAACATGGCTACGCCTGGGGTTATATCACGCACGAAAAAGCCCGCAGCACAGCCTACCGCTGGGGCGAAGATGGCATCGGCGGACTGGCAGACCATAAACAGTTTTTTTGCTTCGCCCTGTCCCTGTGGAATGGTCAGGATAACATTCTGAAAGAAAGGCTGTTTGGACTGAGCAACCCGGAGGGCAATCATGGGGAGGATGTGAAGGAAGTGTATCATTACTTAGAAGCCACGCCCACTCACTCGTATATGAAGATGCTCTACAAGTATCCTCATAACAAGTTTCCTTATACCCAGTTGGTTGCCGAAAACCGCAAACGGGGGCGCGGGCAGACAGAATACGAGCTTGCCGATACCGGTATTTTTGCCCAGAATCAGTATTTTGATGTGTTCATTACGTACGCCAAAGCTGATAAAGATGACATTTTAGTAAAAATTACTGCTGTCAACCGCGCCGGCCAGCCCGCACCTTTACACCTGCTGCCTACCGCCTGGTTTCGCAATACCTGGTCGTGGGGCGTGAATGACTACAAACCGCTGCTAAAAGGACACCCTCAGGACAAACACCTGCAAGTTCGCTACAGGGAAATGCCGGAGTATAATGTATATTTTGAAGGTGACCCTGAACTGCTTTTCTGTGAAAACGAAACCCGTCCGCCAGGAGCCGATGAAGGTTTTTATAAAGATGGCATCAACAACTATGTGGTGCAGCAGGAGGAGGGGGCGGTCAATCCTGCGCTGAAAGGTACCAAAGCGGCACTTCACTATACGCAAACGATCGCACCAAAGCAATCCGTGACGTGGCGATTTCGCCTGTGTACCAACACGCCGCAGCCCTTCAGCGATTTTGACGAAATCTTTGAGCGCCGCCGCCAGGAAGCGGAGCTTTTCTATGAGAATTTGCAAAAAAATGTAACAGATCCAGACCGGAAAAATATTCAGAGACAAGCGTATGCCGGCATGTTGTGGTCCAAGCAGTTTTACCATTACGATGTGAACCGCTGGCTGGAAGGGGATTCTTTTTTCACCCAACTTCCTGAAAACAGGAAGAAAGGCAGAAACAGCGAGTGGCGGCACCTGGTCAACAGCAACATCCTTTCTATGCCCGACAAGTGGGAGTATCCTTGGTACGCTGCCTGGGACCTGGCCTTTCACTGTGTGCCGCTTGCCCGGCTGGACCCGCACTTTGCCAAACGTCAGTTGCTGATCATGCTCCGGGAATACTACATGCATCCTAACGGACAAATCCCTGCCTACGAATGGAATTTCAGCGATGTCAACCCGCCCGTTCATGCCTGGGGCGCCTGGAAAGTGTACTGCATCGACAAAGAGATGAACGGCAAAGCCGATGTGGAATTTCTGGAAAAAATCTTTCACAAACTGCTGATGAACTTTACCTGGTGGGTCAACCGCAAGGATGCCAGCGGCAAGAACCTGTTTGAAGGCGGCTTTCTGGGCTTGGACAACATCGGTGTCTTCGACCGCAGCCATGCCCTGCCCACCGGCGGCCACCTGGAACAAGCCGACAGCACTTCCTGGATGGCCATGTACTGTCTGAACATGCTTCGGATCGCCCTGGAGATTTCGCAGGAAAGACCGTATTACCAGGAAATGGCTTCCAAGTTTTTTGAACACTTTCTGGCTATTGCCAAAGCCATGTTTAACATAGGCAACAACAACGTAGACTTGTGGGACGAGACCGATGAGTTTTACTACGATGTGGTGCATCCCGAAGGGCAGCCGGGGCATTTGCTCAAAGTGCGGTCTATCGTAGGCATTATTCCCCTATTTGCTGTAGAAGTGCTGCCGCCTCATTTGCTGGAAAAGCTGCCGGATTTTACCCGGCGGTTGCAATGGGTGCTGCGCAACCGGCCTGACCTGAGTTCCCTGGTATCACGGTGGTACGAGCCTGGCAAAGGAGAAACCCGTATGCTCTCGCTGGTGCGGGTACACCGGCTAAAGTGTATTCTGAAGCGGATGCTGGCAGAAGCTGAATTTCTTTCGGATTACGGGATCAGAGCCTTATCCAAATACCATGACAAAAATCCGTATGTGTACCGCGTCAACGGGGATACCTATACGGTGAAGTACCTGCCGGGCGAGTCAGACTCTTCTATGTTTGGCGGCAACTCCAACTGGCGTGGGCCAGTATGGTTTCCCCTGAACTTTATGATCATCGAATCCTTGCATAAGTTTTATACTTACTATGGGGAGAGCCTGCGGGTAGAATATCCTACGGGCTCCGGCAAGTTCTGTACGCTGAAAGAAATAGCCAACAGCCTGGCGCAAAGGCTCATCCGTATTTTTACGCTACAAGAGGATGGCAGCAGGGTGTACCAGGGCAAGACAGACAAGAGCAAGCCCGATCCGCATGACAAAGAGCATATCTTGTTCTACGAATATTTTCATGGAGACAACGGCCGCGGACTGGGCGCTTCTCACCAGACCGGCTGGACAGGACTGGTCGCCGAACTGATTGAGATGTGCCGTTGAGTTCTTTTGAACAACATGAATTCGGCGTAGAATATGGTCAACCTCTTAATAAAGGGAAAGTTTGCTGTTTGAGCGCAGCGATCCACCGTGGTCATGCCCGACCGGGACGCGGCGGGGTGCCGGTGCACTTTCAAACTTTTCCCGGTGGGGAACCACAAGATTTTTTACGG
>JBBSNI010000297.1:0-7488 GCA_038232695.1 Cytophagales bacterium | reverse complement strand
TAATGTTGCCTGTTGGCAATTTCCGTTTATACAAAATGAGCATCAGCTCTTCCAGAAAGGCTTTATTCTGTGAAATATTAGAGAATAAATTGTGTTATTTATGATAGCATATGATTTCTAACCACGATAAAATGTATATTCTTTTTGCCTTCTTTATAGCTTTCTTTTGCTGCCTGGGCGAGGCTAACAAACAGCCTTATACTGTAGCTACAGATACCTTAACAGACCACAGACACCCACTAAAAAGCGACCTGCCGCCAGTTTTGCCACCCCTGAAGCTGATCCGCGGCTATGAGTTTGAAGACCATATCGGCGAAAACGTTTCTGTGAAAAGAGACTCTATCCGGGTGCATGTGCTGAGCCGCGAAGGAGGCTTGATAGAGCAGGTAGACGGAGGGCAGCGGGGACCGGTGGGTGCTTACCACTTCCGCATAGACTCACTGCGGTCGGCCTACCACGGCAGCGGCCGGTTTTACCGGCAGGAACTGGAGCCCCGCTACCTGCCGGAGCCGTATTTTGCCAAAGGGCGGCTGGCGAAGTGGGGGCAGGAGTATGTCTACCAGATACGCATGAAGCTGACCGACAACTACGAGACGGGCGGGGAATATGTAGGCTTGTTCAGCACTAAAAACGACCAGCATACCGACCGCATCGGCTCGGTCAGCCTGTATTCGGAAGGCGACCATTACCTGGTCAAGATACACTATGCCCGCGAACACGGTGTCGGCGGCTGGGGTACTAAAGTATATACCCGCTACGACCAGGAAGGAAACAAACTCATACCCGATGTTGACTTCGACAACAACAAAAAGATGGGCAAGCCCTGGACAAAGTTTGTCAGAATTTACAAAGACTTAGGGCAGTGGGTGGTCTGGACGGTCCACGTCAAATGGAGCTACCAGGACGACGGCTTTGTGCGGATTTACAAAGATGATAAGCTCTTTCACAGCTACGACGGACCCAACAGCTTCCGCGACGATTACGGACCGTATGTCAAGTTTGGTCCTTATAACTCTTACTGGAAGCACTACAACAAGACCAAGTCGGCAGTACAGGAAGTGTATGTAGACTATTTCCGTATATATGTACCTAAGTGATATGTGTTAGCTATCGCTACTTGACCAGCAATTGGGCGCAATGCTTGAGGATTTGTTCCATGATGCCATCGTCCAGCAGCGCCTGGTGCAGGGTTTTGGCTTTCATGAGTTGTGCAACGGTGAGTCCGTCGGCGCCGCGGAGGTCTGCTTTGTAGAGGTTGGCGTTTTCAAAATTAGCTTCCACCAGGTGGGCCTCTTTCAGGTTGGCTTCCATCAGAAAAGCGTTCTGAAAATTGGCTTTGATCAGAAAGGCACCTTCCATATTGGTTTTGATCATAAAGCTGTCTTTGAAATTAGCGCCATTGGCATAAGCTTGGTTCAGGTCTGCCTGGTTGAGGTTAGAGCCTTCAAAGTTGGTTTGGTTCATCCGGGCTTTTTCCAGGCTGCACTGTACCAGTTGAGATTGCGTCACGTTGGCAGAGTTCAGGTTGGCATCTTTCAGCACCACATAACTCAGGTTGGTTTTTGCCAGGTAACAGTTCACCAGGTTGATGTCGTAAATCTTGTGCCGGTTGAGCCTTTTCACATTACCCACCGTACGGAAAGCCGCTTCTTCGGATTCCCACTGGCGGAAGTCGTCAATCTCATCTTTATACGTCCTGATGCGCAGGCGCGTCTGCCCGTTTTCGTTGAGCCAGTAGATCAGGATACCGATCACGGCAATGTCGAAGATCATACCGTGTGCCTCGGCCAGAACCTGCCCCACGAAGTTGTAGTAGTCTTCCTGGTAGTAATGATAGCTCAGACCAATGACAATAAAGGACAGTAAGATCAGCACCAGGAAAGAGGTAAGCACCGGCTTTTCGACAATAGCGTTAAGCTTTTCTAAAAAATGTTTTACGTTAAAGTGCGGCTGCGACATGCTTAAAGATCCTTCTTTAAAATTTTAAAGATAGAGGGTTAACCCACAACCGGATGGTGCTTTTTTTATTGAAAAACAACGATGTACCAATCAGACCAACTTCAATGCTTTGATCTTATCTACCAGTACCCGGTTGATCTTTTCGTAGGATTCGTGCGTCCAGCCCGCCACATGCGGCGTAAAAATCACTTTGTCTGATTGGATTAATTCCTGGAAATAACGCTGCTGCTCTTCAGACAATTGGTTTAATTTTTCGTTTTCAAGTACATCCAGGGCTGCGCCTTGTACTTTTCCAATTGTTAAAGCTTCTGCCAGCGTTTTGAGTTTAATGATCTTGCCCCGTGCAGTATTAAGCAGGAAGATGTTTTTGCTGAAACGGCTTAGATAAGAATCGTCCACAAAAAACAATGTTTCTGCCGTCAAAGGTACATGGAAGCTGAGCACGTCGGACTCTTCATACAGCTGTTCCATAGCAGCTTGCTGCGCAAAACGGTCTCCGTAGTTTTGTCTGTACTTGTCGTAAGCCAGCACCTTCACACTAAAACCTGTCAGGCGATGGGCAAACGCCTGCCCCATATTGCCATAGCCTACAATGCCAATAGTCTTGCCCATCAGTTCCGTCCCCCTATTGCCTTCCCGGTCCCAGGTGCCTTCGCGGATCTGGCGGTTGCCTGTATGGATTTTGTGCATTAGCGTGAGCAGCATCCCAACATTATGCTCTGCCAGCGCATCGCGGTTGCCTTCGGGTGCATTCAGGATGGCAATGTGCCGGGCGTTGAGCGCCTGCTCATCCAACTGGTCCAGCCCGGCCCCGGCGCGCGCCACAAACCGCAGGTTGACTGCCTTTGCAATCAACGCCTGGTCTACATTGGTTTTGCTGCGTATCACCAAACCGGTATAGTTTTCAATGATGCCTAATATCTCCTCCCGCTGTATACTCGGCTGGTAGTCGGGCTGGAGGCCGATCTCCTGCAGCATAGGGACGATACTCTCATGCATCTTGTCTGCAATCAGGCAGCGGTGTTTGGGAGATTGGGTGTTCAAGTGTTAAGGTGTTAAGGTGTTAAGGTGTTAAGGTGTTTATGGCGAAACGATGCTCTGGTATCAGGAGTTGATTATTTTGATATGTTTTACTTGACCATTGAGTGCGCCCGACGCCCGGTTGAATGTTTTAAACACTCAATACTCAATAATCAACAATCAATGCTCAAGGAAAAAAGTAGCCAGCAATATATCACCACCCTAACACTTTAACACTTGTACACCTCAAAATCCATACAGCAGATGAGCTACGCCGAAGTAAACGGCTAAGCCCAGTAGGTCGTTGGCCGTAGTAATAAACGGTCCGGACGCCATCGCCGGATTGATGCCAAACTTATCCAACACCAGCGGCGTGATCGTACCCATCAGCGAGGCAAGCAATACGACAGCAAACAAAGCAATAGCTACCACGACCGACAGGTTGAAGCCTTGTCCGAAAAGGAGGTTAAACCCCAATACCAGTACGGCCAGTGCCACACCGTTGACCACGGCGACGGTCAGGACTTTGAGCAGCCGCTTTGCCAGGCTTTCTTCAAATACCGAAGCGTTGGCAAGGCTTTGCACGATCAGCGACGACGACTGTATGCCTACATTGCCACCCGTAGCGGTGATGAGGGGAATAAAAAAGGCCATGGCCGGTACCAGGGCAATATCATTTTCAAAGACACCAATAAACTGCGCACCCAACAAACCGCCTCCCATACCTACGATAAGCCAGGGCAGGCGCGCGCGCGAAAGCGTCCAGACCGTATCGGTTCGTTCCTCTACATCTTCGGAAATACCGGCCATCAACTGCCGCTCTTCTTCTGCCATCTCCGCCATCACATCCAGAATGTCGTCGATGGTGATGCGGCCCACCAGGCGGTTGAGTACGTCTACGACGGGCACAGCTTCCAGGTCGTAGCGTCGCATCACAGCAGCCACTTCTTCTTCTTCCATGTAAGTAGGTACGGAGATGATCTCCTCGTCGTAAATCTCGGCTACGGTGGTATCGTCGCTGGCTAAGATCAGCGATTTGACAGATACTTTGCCTAACAGGTGGTTTTTCTCGTCTACTACGTAAATGGCATAAATCTTCTCCACGTTTTCTGCCTGCCTTCGAATCTCTTCAATACACTGCCTGACCGTCCAGTTCATGTTCACTTTGATCAGCTCTTTGGCCATTAGCCCACCGGCGCGGTCTTCTTCATAGCGGATCAGGTCTTTCACATGGTGGGCTTTCTCCGTATTTTCCATGTCGGCAATGACCTCTTCGCGCGTCTGTATCGGCAGGCGGTTAAGAATATCAGCGCCGTCGTCGGAGTCCAGGTAGTCTATAAAGTCGGCAATTTCCTGGGAAGAAAAATTTCTTAGAAAAGTAGTTTGATCTTCATCTTCTATCTCTACGATCACGTCGGCGGCTCTTTCCTTGTCCAGCAGTTTGACAATATATTTGGATTCTTCCGTATTCAGTTCGTAGAGTACGGTGAGTATGTCTGGCGGGTTGGCTTCCTGCATACTTTCCCGGATCAGCGGTGCCTGATCCTGGGCAATGGCTTCGCGCAGCCACTCCAGGTACTCCTGCGATACTTCAAATTCCATGAAGGCTACTGCTTCCATGAGGCTTCTATATTTTGGGTAAGTTCAACAAAATTTTGTACGGACAACTGCTCGGCGCGCTTGTCCAGTACGCCAAGCTGGCGGATGTTTTCCGGCAAATGTAGAGGTTTCAGCGCGTTGCGCAAGGTCTTGCGACGGTTTTGGAAACCTTGTTTGACTACTTTTTTAAACAACACTTCGTCGCAATCCAATTGCACCGTCTGGTTTCTTTGCAACCTGATGACGGCAGACCGTACTTTGGGCGGCGGATGGAAGACATGCGGCTCTACGGTAAACAAGTATTCAATATCGTAATAAGCCTGCAACAACACACTCAGAATGCCATACGTCTTATTGCCATGTGCGGCGCTGATACGGTCTGCCACCTCTTTCTGCAACATACACACTACTTCCGGGATGCGATGCCGCTCCTCCAACACCTTAAAGAAGATTTGGGAAGAAATGTTATAAGGAAAATTACCAATGATGCCAAACGTGCCGCTCAGCAAGGCAGACAAATCCGTTTTCAGAAAATCCTGCTGAAAAATACGCGCCTGCAAATCCGGATACTTCTGATAAAGATACGCCACCGACTCCCGGTCTATCTCGATCAGGTAAAGCTCCAGACCGGGCACATCTATTAGCCACCGCGTGAGTACACCTGTGCCGGGACCAATTTCCAAAATTTGTTTATACTCCTGATGCCGCGTCAATGCCTGCACGATCCTGGCAGCAATATCCTGGTCTTTGAGAAAATGCTGACCGAGGGATTTTTTAGGCTTTACAGATGAGTGTGGTTGTCTGGGTGATTTCATCATGAAATTGAAGAACTGAAGAGTTGAAGAACTGAAGGTCATGCCCGACCGGGATTGATTCTATAACGAGTTTTATACTCACTGTCTAACAAAAGCATATTCTATACTGTGAAAACTAATATCAGTTCTGGATGTACGACAAGATGCAGGAAGTTAGTATCTTAGGGCAAAAAGATAGCATTATGATAGATGAAAGCAAAGCCACCGCCCTGTTTTTAGAGAAGTTGAAAGCCTGGCAAGCCAGCCAAGAAGGTCAAACCAGCGGCTACGACCGCGGCGGCGGACCGCTACGAAAGGAGCTACGAGGAATTCACACGGTCTTTTTCGGGTGAACTTTTGCAAGAGAGTGTGGGCAAGTCTTAGAGGAAAGCAGTCTAGACCAGGATCAAGATAGCGTAGAGCGGCTGGATACCGACTTGCACTACGGTATGATGGATGGTGGCATGGTGCTGACTCGGGAAGAAAGCTGGCCGGCACCCCGGTGGAAAGAACTCAAGGTAGGCCGAGTGTTCGCCGCTGATGCCTTACTGCCTGAGAACGAGCACCGTAACTTTATCCATAATTCTGGCTACGTAGCCCATTTAGGAGAGTGTGAACCGTTTTTTGACAAGCTTTCTTTGCTCACTGACCCCTTGCCCAACATGGTCTGGATTGCTGATGGGGCACGCTGGATATGGCGCTGGGTAGCCGAGCAGTATCCAGGGGCAGTACAAATATTAGATCGCCCGGCGACCCGGTATTTTCACGCTAAAGAGAAGCTCTGTGAGTTTGCTCAGCTAGCCTTTCCAGAGGAGCCGACACGAAAGGAATGGATACAAAAACAAGAAGACTTACTTTTTGAGGATCAGGTGGCCTTGGTGATCGCCAATGTGAGCTTAATGAGTTTGAAGGGACAGCCTAAAGATAAACAGCAAGCACTGCTTAAGTACTACCAAAACAACGAACACCGTATGCGGTACGGCACTTTCCGAGAACAAGGCTACTTGATTGGCTCAGAGCCAATAGAGGCGGCTATCCGCCATCTTATTCAACAAAGGCTTAAGCTTTCCGGACAACGCTGGACGATAGCCGGGGCACAGCAAGTGGCTAACTTGCGCGTGGCTGAGAAAAGCGGTCAATGGCAAAAAGTAGTACAACTCATTGAACATTCAGGCTAACCTGCAGCTTGTCGTACACCCATCAGTCCCTCAGTCCTTCAATCCCTCAGTTCTTCTCGCCAGAAAGATGAGCAATAATCGTCGTTATTAAAAAAGCATTATTAAATTGCAGCCAAAAAATAGAGATCATATGCAAACTAAGTTGAAGCGTACAAAAGAGATAGACCCTAAACTACATACGCTTGTTTTATTAGACGATACGGAAGCCGTAGACACCTACTGCCAGGACGAAAGAGAAGCCCGGTATGTCAGGCAAAAGATAGAAGCCAAGCAGGATATTGTGCTGGTCAATCAATACGAGAGAATGCTGCTTTTTGTAGCGCCCCCGGAAGGCAAAGAAGGATTTGCGCTGAAAGAAGCGTATCGCCGGAAAGGTTTTGCCGCAGCAGGCATCGTGAAAAAAGAAAAGATAGACCGTTTGCAGGTCACTGCCCCGGAAGCCGAAGCGGTGCTGGATTTTTGCGAAGGTTTTTTGCTCTCCCTGTATGCTTTTTCAAAATACAAGACCAAAAAAGAGGAAGATAAACAGGTCTCGCTACGCACCCTCACAGCGGTTCATCCTGACCTGAAAGGCAAAGCCATCAAAGAACTGGAGGCGGTGGTGGAAGGTACTTTCTTTGCCCGTGATCTGGTCAACGAACCTGCTATTTCGCTCAATGCTGAGAAGCTCAGCAAAGCTTTTAAGAAGAAAGGCAAGGAACTCAACTTCAAAGTAGAAGTCTTCGACAAGTCCAAGATCAAAGCGATGAAAATGGGCGGCTTGCTCAGCGTCAATGCGGGTAGCCAGGACCCTCCTACGTTCAACATACTGGAATACAAACCCGAAAAGGCCATCAACAAAAAGCCCTTTGTGCTGGTAGGCAAAGGCGTCACCTACGATACCGGCGGGCTGAGCATCAAGCCGTCTACCTCTATGGATACTATGAAGTCAGACATGG
>JBBSNI010000296.1:0-7494 GCA_038232695.1 Cytophagales bacterium | reverse complement strand
TGAGTTCCACCCCCTTGTTTTCTACAGAGCCTACGTTGGAAAGAATAGAATTGTATCCGGAGGACTTAGGCAAAGGCAGATCCAGCAACAGATCATCCGTGTTTTTGATGAAGTAGTCCGCTATAAGATCAATTCTTCCTGCAAAAAGCTCTACGTCAAGTCCTATGTCAAGCTGGGTGGTTGTTTCCCATTTCAGATCAGGGTTGGGAATGCGGATGGGATTAAAGCCTATCACCTGTTGATTTCCCAGCAGGGCAAGGCCACCGGCGCCAAGCGTCGCCAGAGAAGCGTAGTTTCCGATTTCCTGGTTGCCTGTCTTTCCCCAACTGGTGCGCAGCTTCAAGTTACTGATGAACTCAAGATTACTCATAAACGGCTCTTCCGATAATCTCCAGGACAGGGCGAAACTAGGAAAAACAGCAAATTTGTTGTTCTCGCCAAACCGGGAAGAACCATCCGCTCTTACGGAAGCCGTAAGGTAATATTTCTGTTGATAGTTGTAATTAATCCGACCCAGATAAGAAATTAAGCGATTGGAATTTTTGTAACTATTCAGGTTATCATTCTCGGTACTTCCCAGGCCCAGATTATTGGTTTGAACAGCATCCGTAGTGAAACCATCCAGGTTGCCGTTGAAGCCGCGGTTGATAAAATTCTGCCACGTAAAACCACCCAGGGCAGTCAGGTTATGATCATCAACTGACTTATTGTACGTTAAAGTACTTTCAAAAAGCCTACTGGATTGATCTCCGGTTATAATGGTGGCAATACCACTTCCATTGTTGATCCCAACCTTGGTATCGGAAGGAATATACGTGTCTTTGCGGGAATTCACCCGGTCAAATCCCAGGTTGATCTTGAACAACAGATCAGGAATAATGGCGTACTCTCCAAAGGCCGTTCCTAAAATTCGGGTGGTTTCTTCATCAATGGATACTTCTGCGATCTTAAGCGGGTTATCCATGTCGACTACATCTGATTGAAAGGGGGTACCATCATCATTGAATTTGGGCAGTGTCGGGTCCAACTCTAAAGCACTATTGATGACACCGGCAGAAGCATTGAAGCCGGTGCCTGCCGGAACGTTGTCATTGTTGGTATATGAGTTGGTCAAATTAACACCATACGTAAATTTATCACTTGGCCTGAACCTCGCGTTCAAACGCGCAGTCAATCTTTGCAACCCCGAACTGATCACCGTACCCTGCTGATCAAAATAGCTGAGGGATGAATAAAACGTATTCTTTTCAGTACCCCCTGAGACAGAAAGATTATGGTTTTGGATATACCCCGTTCGGGTCACTTCATCTAGCCAATCTCCAGTATCTTCCACGGCATCCAGATCATACAGAGGATCATCCCCTTGCTCCTGCCGGATATCATTGACAATAGTGGCAAATTCAGTGGCACCGAGCACATCCACTTTTCTGGCAACCTCCTGGACACTGCCAGCAAAGTCATAGGTCACCTTCGTTTTACCTTGCTGTCCATTCTTGGTCGTAATGATGATGACCCCATTAGCGCCTCTCGATCCATAGATAGCCGTGGCGGAAGCATCCTTGAGTACTTCAATGGACTCAATATCATTGGGATTGATAAGGTTAAGGGGGTTCGGTGGATTTCGGTTATCCGATACACCTGTTCCTGACCCTGTAATGGTAGGACTGTTATCAATGGGTAACCCATCGATAACATAAAGAGGATTAGAACTAGCATTGATAGAACTAGCCCCACGTATCCTTACATTGACCGATCCACCGGGTTCTGCACTGTTCTGGTTGATCTGTACACCAGCCATTTTCCCGTTCAGTGCCTGTTCTACATTGGCTGTAGGTCCCAGAAACATATCTTCCGGCTTCACCGAAGAAACCGCACCGGTCAGATCAGTTTTCTTGACCGTTCCATATCCGACCACCACGACATCTTCCAGTTGAGAGATATCTTCCATCAAGGTAACATCAATTCGGGTTTGGCTATTTACTGGAATATCCTCGGAGAGATAGCCGATATAAGAAAAAGTCAAAGTGTCGCCAGCACTTGCCTCAATAGTGTACCTACCTTCAGCATTGGTAATGGTACCTTCTGAAGTTCCTTTGATGAGTACGTTCGCGCCGGGAAGCATCTCACCATTGCTGTCTGTGACGCTTCCCGAAATTTCATAAGCAGCTTCAGTAGTTTGCTGAGCCATCAGTAATACCGGCGCAGTGGCAATAAGGAGGATCAGCAAAATGCTTTTTTTGAATGCCTGAAGGATAGGAAGTTGTAATAATCTGTTTCTCATAAGTCATGTGTTTGTTAGAGACTACCCAAATAAGTACTTTCTGGCGACTTACCTCTATAAAAATTGTAGAAAAAATTGGTAATAGTGTAGACTTTAAAATATCAGGCACTTTTAAACAGCTAATATTGCGAATCAGACTTGTAAGAATGAGTGCTTAACACTTCAGTATCTATCGACAGACCAAGAGATGACTTCCTAATTTCTTCTTCCGGGGAGTTCTTTGGCGAAACTTTCGGGAATATATTTTTTATGTTGATCAATCAGTTCGCTGTACTCGGGATCATTGGCCCGGTTATCCCATTCATAGGGGTCTTTCGCATGGTTGTAAAATTCGGTAGTGCCATCCGGATATTGAATGAAGCGATAGTTTTTTGTTCGAATAGTCACCATGTTTTCTCCAAAAAAGGTGATACCCGGACGATCCCAGGTATAATCAGTATGTTCCAGAAACGGTCGCAAACTGATCCCATCCAGTTCCTGTTTGGGCGAGTCCAAACCACAAAGATCTACCATGGTCGGATATAGGTCAATCAGTCCTACGGATGAGGTTACCTTGGAGCTAAGTCCATCTGGCATTTTGATACACATCGGTACCAGCGCCGAAGCTTCCCATAGCGTATTCTTTTCCCAGTGGTTTTTGGCGCCCAGATGAAAGCCATTGTCTGAGTAGAGGACGAAGATGGTGTTATCAGCATATTTACTTTCTTCCAGCGCTTTCAATACCCTTCCTACGTTCCAGTCTACAAACGAAATGCAGGCATAGTAACCATGAATGAATCTTTTCCAACGATCTACATGGTTAGCACCCGTTACTTCAAAACGGCCAAAAGGGTCTAAGAGCGACTGGGCAAATTCCGGAATATCATCCAGATCGTTTTTCCGATAAGCCGTTGGAATTTTAATAGAATCCGGATGGTACAGATCAAAAAACCTTTGAGGAGCCGTAAAGGGCGTATGCGGTCTCCATAGTCCCAGGGTGAGAAAGAAAGGTTTTTCGTGTTCTTGCTGTAAAAAATTAACAACGGCATCAGTATTGATCACATCCGGAAATATAGAATCGGGAAAGGATTGAACGCCCCAGAACTTGGGAAATTTATCTTCTTCAGAATAAACCCTGTGTTTCTCGTCAGGAAAAGGCCCAAAGCCTCCTTCATAGATGGGGCGGTTATCAAAATTTCGCTCAATGCGACCTTTTTCCAGTGGTTTATGGTAAATCTTGCCCCGTCCATAGGTATAGTATCCATTCCTTTTGAATAATTCTGGCAATGTCTCTGCCTCTTTCAGCGTCTGTGAATCATTCCAAGGGTCACCTCCATTCAGGTACACGCCCGACTTATGCGGGGAGATACCCGTGAAGGTAGCTGCTCTGGAAGGGATACATACCGGTGCAGGACAATAGGCATTTTGAAAAACAACCGAATTTTCCCGGAGCTTGTCCATGTTAGGCGTAATTACCTTTTCCGGTCCACCGAAACCGTAGTCATTCATATCGTCTACAATGAGAAAAACCACATTCGGCTTCTTTTCTCCAGCCTCATCATCTCTGGTGCTTTGGCAAGCTACAAAAAGCGAGATAATGAACACATATTGAAAAAAGTAAATTACCGTGTTATCAATAGACATTATTCTGATAATTTATTAAGTGGTTCTGGTAGCCGTTCTCAAGTTGTGTAAACCGCAGGTAATAAGCATGACTTGATCGCGTACATTTTGGACGCGTAATCTAATCTTTTCTTTGACAATATTGTATAAAAAACACCCGCAAACTACCCTTTTTGTTCCTTTAGCAAATTATCAGAATATCCTCTATTTAAAACAGGTAATGATAGGAAAATCACTGCAAATCCTAATATGAATTTGCTGTGTGAAAAACGAACGTTTTTGGAACATTGGCTACCGTAAAATACTACCGTTTATGCTGATAGACCCAAAGTACATCTCCCAAGCCGGATTAAAAGGATTAGCATTACCTTTTACCTTCACGTGCCGTTTGATGACCACTGATTGAGCATGAAACAGGCGAACTGTTTTGCTCTCTCTGTCGGTATCATGAAATTGCCACCAGTCAAGGGTAAGAAAGTACTTACGCACCTTCCATCTCCATGACTTATTCGGCCCCCGTGGCGCGGATGCTTCCTTTTCATCCATCGGACCATTTTGTCAAAGACGAAGTGATCAATATCCGAAAAGGTCTTCTTGGCTACGATGTGGCGGTGATAGTACGCCCATCCTTTCAGGATCGGATTCAATGTTCTGATCAGTGCCCAGGCCGGGGCTGCCTTCATCTTGGCAAAGATCACCTTTAGCTTATCTTTCAAAGCTTGTACGTTCTTCTTTGCTGGTTTGATGAGCAGCGTTCCGTTGTATTTCCGGACATTCTGACCTAGAAAACCAAATCCTTCCTCGATGGAAAGAATCCGTGTTTTCTCTTTGGAAAAAGATAGCCCCCGTTCTTTTAAGAAAGATTCAACGGCTGGTTTGACCTTTTCTTCCAAGACTTCCCTACTTTTGGCAGTCACGATGAAATCATCGCAATAGCGTACCAAGTTAATGCGGTCTACTGTAGACTTTCTACCTTTTCCATGGTCTTTGAAAGCACTACAGTTTCTGACCCGCTGTTCCAAACCATCCAGCACCATATTGGCTAAGGTGGGCGAAGCAATCCCGCCTTGCGGCGTACCTTGCTTGGTAGGATAAAACTGATTCTTTACCATGAAACCTGCCTTCAACCGCGCGAGGGTCGCCATTTCTTTAGCATTCGTTTTTCCATTGAAATGTTGGCCAACATCCATTCGTGAGAAATGGCCCCCGTGGCGCGGTGTCAAAGCAGCTTTTGATATCCGCATCCAGAATCCATCGCGCTGACCACTTTTTGGATAATACTTTGTAGCATTGTTCCATCGCATCAGCACAGCTTCTCTCCGGTCATGCCCGAGCGGGACGGAACCCATAACTGTTCTCGTCAGCTCTACATTCGGACAGAGGAGATAGGGCTAGCAGGTATAACGCCTGCATCGCTCTATCCTTCATCGTTGGAATACTCAAGGGGCGAAGTTTGCCGTTGGCTTTAGGAATATACACTCGTTTCAAAGGAAGTGGACGATATCCCTTTCGCTTCAACGAGTGAATGGCTTCCCACTTACCATTGGGTGTACTCCACATCTTGCCATCTACCCCGGCAGCCGCCGTGGCCCGGTTCTTCTGCCTTGGTTCTCAGTCACTCGTTTCACCGCTAATGATTTTGCGTAAAACGAGTTGGTCAGTAAGCGTTGCAAAGCTTGCACTTTGCCCCGTTTACCCGCCTGTTCAGCCTCCACAATCCGTACCTGAAGTTTACGAACCGAGCGATGAGCCTTTTGCCAATCAATAGCATGCCATTGGTTGGTTGAGGCTTCATTCGCTGGGGAAGAAACAGCACGGGGTGCCCCGCACATTCATTGGTTAATGAATTCATTTGCTCAGTTTCCATAAACGCAACGGTGGCCGCGCCATTACTTCGTACTCTTGTGATCATTCACCGACCGGAAGTCAGCCGCGTGGCGGACCACCCGCTTTCGGGTGAAGCAGTGACTTCTATCTTTGCCATTACAGCAAAGCATTTGCTTTCTCCGGTTTCCTCTACCCACTATTGTATTATCCTTCCTTGCGGTCAGACTGCCACTAGGGCACAACATTGGGCTTACCAAGTTCCGCAGTTAAAACGTTGCGATGAGGTTAGGCTCCGTCTATCCACCGGTGGGGTATTGATCACACACGGAAGAAACCCAAGCTTCCATACCACCCACCGGGGTGCCGGCCACTCACCTGTTGGTTTAGGCCTGTCAGCACTTTTGGCCTATCGTAGCTTACGATGGTTGCACGACGATTCAATTACTTTAGCCTTACTCATCTAGCCTGGCGCATCATTCAGCTAGTGCTATAGCTTTAAAGATTAAGTCTGTCGTATGAGAGCAACAAAAAGAGTTAGTAAGTAGATTTGCAGTTGGACAAAACAAACAAGTTGTTATGCAAATCAGGCTCACTAACTCAACAGTAAAGATACTCAATAAGATGTACAGTTCATCACTTCGTAGTTGCGGATTACTCACTTTGCGTATTCAAGGTATTTTACACCTGGCCGAAGGGCGTAGTTGTGCCCAGGTAGCCTCTTTGCTACGGGTATCGGTCAGAGCAGTAGAACGTTGGCGAGGGCTTTTTCTGAGTAAAGGGGCGGCAGGTTTACCTCCTGGCAAAGCAAGCGGGGCAGTAAGTAAACTCACCCCGCAGCAAAAGCAAGAGCTTTATACTATGATAATAGATGGTCCTCAAAGTAGCGGTTATTCTTCGGCCTGCTGGCGTAGCCCCATGATCGCTGATCTAATCACTCAACGTTTTGGGGTGATCTACCACCCGTACTATATTCCCCAACTATTGCGCAGTATAGGTCTTAGCTGGCAAAAATCTACTTTTGATGCGGCGGGCAAGGATGAAGATAAACGAGCAGCATGGATCAATGAACGATGGGATGCTATTCTCACCAAAGCGCATCAACGCAAGGCTCATATTCTTTTCGGCGACGAGGCTTCTTTTCCGCAGTGGGGCAGTCTGTCTTACACCTGGGCGGCCAAGGGCGCACAACCCGTAGTGAAAACTTCCGGCCGACGAAGGGGATGTAAAGTCTTTGGAGCTATCAGCTACACCACTGGGGCATTCTACACGCAAGTGCATGAAGGCCGGTTTAACTCAGAAAGCTATCAAGGTTTTCTGTTAGGGGTGTTCCGGCGTCTCAAGCGTCATATCATTCTCATCCACGATGGGGCAAGCTACCATACCTCTAAAGCCATGCGCGCCTTTTATGAGCAGCATGCTCATCGGCTCACCGTGGAGCAACTACCCTCTTTTTCCCCAGACTACAACCCTATTGAAAAGGTTTGGAAGGAAGTTAAAAAAGAAGGTACTCACATGAAATACTTCCCTGATTTTGAGGTACTGCAAACAACGGTAAAAGAAGCTTTGCTTAGCTTTAAAGATAAGAAAGAGAAAATCCTGGCACTCTGTGGCATGTATAAACGAATGGAAACAACAGCGGCTTAGACTAAACCAACATATAGCCATGCGACAGACTCAATCTTAAATACTATAGCTTATCAGGGAGTAGTGTATATTAAAGCTTTGAAGATTACGGCTCGCGTAGTCATGCTGCCACAAGAAGATAAAAATGGTGTGGCTAAAAC
>JBBSNI010000295.1:0-7507 GCA_038232695.1 Cytophagales bacterium | reverse complement strand
TTCTCTTTGAACGTAAATCTAAAACTTACAAATCAAACACTTATTTTTATCTTGTTACTTAACTCTTTTATTTTCCTCCAGCAACGTCTTTAACCCGCGCTCAATACCGTTTTCCGGGACAATAGCAAACATCTGGTAAGCATCTTTGCTGCGGATGACGTTGCCGTAGTAGGAGCCTGCATTCATAAAAGGCGGATCGACTTTTTGAGTCAATTCTTCCAGCCGTTGGTTCAACATACCCGTAAAAAGTTGTTGGACGACCGTACTCCGGTAATCTTTCAGCGTGGTATATTCCTCCGGATCATCTTTATAGAAAAGCATGATCTGGTTGAAAGGCGCTTCCTTGTCTGTGACGACCACTACCTTGCTGTCAGGATGGTCAGGCACCAGGAAGTGTTCTCTCTTGCGCGGTTTTTCCGGGGCTTTCAGATCGCCAAAGCGCTTTTTGATCTCTGTTTCCATGCTGTCCAGGTTGAGATCGCCTACGGCTACTACTGCCATCAGGTCGGGGCGGTACCATTGGTTGTAGAAACGCCGGGCGGTCTCATAGTCAAAAGACTCCAGCACATCTTTGGTGCCGATGGGCAGGCGGCTGGCATAGCGGGAGTCGGTGAGCAGCACCGGCAGGTATTTGTCCAGCATACGGCGCTGGGCGCCCTGTCCGATACGCCATTCTTCTATCACCACGCCCCGTTCTTTGTCAATTTCGCTGCTGTCGAAGGCAATGGCGCCTGCCCAGTCTTCCAGGATTTGCATTCCTTTTTCCAGAGTGGTATCAGCCGTAGGCAACCTGAGCATATAAACCGTTTCGTCGAAGCTGGTATAGGCATTCAGGTGGGCACCGAACTTGACGCCGGCTTGCTGTAACACATTGACCAGTTCATTCTTTTCAAAATTTTCGGTACCGTTAAAAGCCATATGCTCGGTAAAGTGCGCCAGCCCCAATTGGTCTTCATCTTCCAGTACAGAGCCTGCATTCACCGCCAGGCGGAGCTCTATACGGTTTTCCGGCCGGCTGTTTTTGCGGATATAATAGGTCAGCCCGTTTTCCAGCTTTCCTTTTCTTACATTGCTATCCAGGGGAATTTGTTTGGACAGATCATCAGAGATTCTAATTTCCTGGGCAGGGGCTTGAACAAACCAGCCAAGGGCTAATAAGAGGTAGCAAAAGTGTTTTTTGTACATAAAGGTCAAGGTTTATGATCAGATGTAATAAAGGTAAGAAAATTTGCAGCGAATGCTGAGGATTTTCACTTTTTCGTCCGTGAACCGGTATATATTTTAACGTTTAATAAGTATAGATGCCATCGCAGATTTCTCCTCTTCTGAGTTGGTTGACCAACAGATGCGCCTTGCGGGTAGGTTCCGGCAGGCGGTATTTATTTACGCAGCGGGAAACGATACGTACGGCGCTATCTATATCCATCAGGTGACCGGGCGAGACATAGACCGGCTTTACGTTGTGTTTGGTTCTCAATGCCACGCCGATCGCTTCCTGGTTGTCATAGATCACAGATTGCGCCTGCGGCGTTGCGGCCAGCGAACCGTGCATACCCGTCAGTAATTTTTTGGCACAGCCAATGGTAGGGCGGTTGACCCAAAGCCCGAAGTGGGAAGCAATGCCCAGCCGCCGCGGATGGGCGATACCGTGCCCATCCAGCACGACAACATTCGGTTGCACAGGCAGTTGCTGCCAGGCTTCCAGCAAAGCCGGGATCTCCCGGAACGATAACAGCCCCGGAATGTAAGGAAAGGTAGACCTGACCGTAGCCGTTGCATAGGCTACTTCCTGCATATTTTCAATATCAAGGACGATAAAGCCTGCATAAAAAATGTCGGAATCCCGGTTAAAGGAGATGTCGGCACCTGCAATATAGCGGACGCCGGCGTCAAAAGGTATGATCCTGATTTTTTTGCGAAGCTGTTGTTGTATGCTGACCGCTTCGCCGGGACTTACATCCCATGGGTGGAGAGAAGACATGGTTTAAAAAGTTTGTTTATTGCGGGTTTACTTACATCTGTAATAGAACAGCCGGTTGGCATTATTAATTGACCGGCTTATCACACAATTTTGCAAGGTCTTCAAAACACCTCCGGCTCCCCGGAGAAGTTTAAAAAGGTCAAAAAATTGTTTCTCATAGTTTAGGTAGTTTGGGAAAGCCCGCTTATACTGTAAGCGGGCTTTTTTTATGTCCACAATTTACGGGTGCTATCCCGCACTTTAAGTTCTGTTTTAAGTACCCGCATTTCCGGCTGAAAATACCTGGGAGTATCTATCTGCATTAAAAACAATTCTGCCGCCGCCCGGCCTACCTCGTACGTAGGCTGAACAACGGTCGTCAGCGAAGGCTCAATGAGGGAAGAGAAAGGCTCATCGGTGAACCCTATGACAGAAATCTCATCGGGAATATTGATCCTCCGGGCTTTCAGGGCAGCAAGGACGCCATAGGCGGGATGGTCGCTTACCACAAAAACAGCATCCGGCATGGCAGGCAGTTCCAGCAGCCGGGTCATACATGCCTGGCCGCTTTCTACACTAAAATCGCAGCAAGTCACATAGCCTTCATATACGGGCAATTGGTGTTTAGCCAGCGCATCGTAATAACCTTGCTGGCGGCTCTGGCTGATCTTCAGGTTTTGCGGTCCGGCAATGTGGGCAATGCGCCGGCATCCGGTATGTACCAGGTGCTCTACCGCATTAAAAGCACCCTGGTAGTCGTCTACTTCTACCTTGGAAGCGCACAGCCCTTCCAGGGTACGGTTGAAAGATACCAGCGGAATGCCTCTTTCCAGTACCCACTCAAAATGATCCAGCGCTTCGGTTTCTATCGATTGGGAAACAATCAGCCCGTCCACGCGGCTGTTGACCAGGGTTTGTATATTTTTGACTTCTGTCCGGTAGGTTTCGTTAGACTGGCAGATCATGATATTATATCCTGCCCCGGAGAGCACATCCTGGATGCCGCCGATCGCTGAAGAGTAGAAATGAATGATAAAATTAGGGATGACAATACCGACCGTATGGGTCTTGCTTTTGACCAGGCTCAGGGCAACAGTGTTGGGCTGGTAATCCCATTTTTTGGCCAAATCCTTTACCAGTTTCTGGGTATCGGTATTGACATCCGACAAACCACGCAGTGCCCGCGAAACCGTAGAAACGGAGATATTTAATTCTTTTGCGAGGTCTTTGATGGTAACTTGCTTACCTTTCATGCTCTGGGTTTTAAGATCAGATACAAAGGCTAAAGGTAGTTATTTTGGCAGGCTATCAATACATTTTGAAGGGTTTTTAACAAAGGGCGGTGCCGGAAAGATTATTCTTCTCCGTCTACTTCTATCTCCTGGTTTCCGATCGTATTATGTATTTTTTCAAAGTCTTTGGGGGTAGGCAAATCCTGCAGGCTGTTGATCCCGAAATATTGCATGAAAAAGTCGGTCGTTCCGTACAATAGCGGCTTTCCGGGGCTATCTTCTTTCCCTTTGATCTCCGCCAGGGATTTTTCCAGCAGTTTCTGTATGGCATAATCACATCCTACACCCCGGATCTGCTCTATCTGCCCTTTGGTAATGGGCTGTTTATAGGCAATAATAGAAAGCGTTTCCATAGCTGCCGCCGACAACCTTTTTTTAGACTGCTGTTTGAGCAATATGCTGACACTGTTCTGATAGGCAGGTTTGGTCAGAAACTGGTATCCTTGCGCCAGGGCACGGATATGAAAGGAGTAGGTATCGCTATCATACTGTGCTGTCAGGGTTGCAATAGCCTGCCGGATGTCTTCCTCGGAAATCTCCGCATCCAACATCTCCGAGAGGCAGCTTTTCAGTTCGGCCACAGAGATAGGTTTGGAAGCACAAAAGATAAGGGCTTCGATATGGTGTATTAAGAATTCCAAAAGTTCTCCTGTCAGTTATTGCTGCTTCAGCTTAGCTTCTATAGAATGCCGGGTGTGCGGAACGGCTTTGAGCCTTTCTTTGGCAATGAGCTTTCCGGTATCTATACAAATCCCATAGGTACCATTTTTGATCCGGGCTTTGGCACTTTCCAACTGGCCGATAAATTTTTGCTGTCTGGCAGCTAATTGGCTCAGGCTTTCTTTCTCCAGGGTATCTGCCCCGTCTTCCAGGATCTTTATACTACCTACGGTCGTGTCTGTTCCGCTGTCATGTTTGCGGCTGAGAATGGCTTTTATATTTTCCAGTTCTTCTTTTGCATTGGTCAGCTTCGCATCGATGATCTCCTCAAACTCGTGAAGCTCTTCTTCAGAATATCTTGTCTTATCTTCTTGATTCATGGCGCTACGTTTATTCCGGGCTTTATTATTCGCAAATATAGATATAGGGTTTAAAACTCAAAACCAGAAACTAATATTGCGGTAAAATTCCATAAAAATACCCGGGTGCCTGCCGGGTATTTGCTGTTATTATGCTTACTTACTCACTGACAAGATTTACAGAGACGAAACCTCCTCCTTTGGAGCGGGTATATTAAAAAAAAACGATTGCTGTTCCCTGTAAAGTCTAAATATGAGCTCATTTTCAGGTACTTCCACATCGTCGAAGGTGATAACCTGGTCAGCACTGATGTCGCGTTTTAGTTTGAGCCCCTCAGCCAATCCGATAGGCAGCAAATTTTCTTTGATACAAACCCCGGCATTCTCACATTGTCCGTAAGCGGTATACCTTCCAAATCCATCCAGCGTCTCTCCCGCCTTGAGGTTTTTCTTGGCCGTAGTGACTACCTCTACCACGGGAGCCCCTATAGGAGCCATTACTTCATCGTTGAAATGAAAGACCCTGGCAATAGAATTAGGAACCTCAAAAAAGCAAAGGTGATACGGTGTATAAAAACTGTAGAGCGGCCCCTTGCCCAACTTCAGATAGCTCAGATAATGGTGCGACAGGGGATCGTCGGAGGTAGCGTACACATATACACCGGGTCCGGGCTTAGCGCCTACCACATAATCTACCACACCGCCCAGGGCTTTGAGTTGCTCTACATCGTAGATATGGGTAAGTTCATCAATATGTTTGTCGGAATGGTAAGCCGTCATACCCCGCTGCGATACTTTCATCCCTGTGGCATTAGCCACGGAAGCTTGTTCAAAGGCGATCTTGGTACCATCTGTAAAGTTAGTGATCATGTGGGTGTTCTGCCCTGCCTGCTTGGCATACGCCTCCATATCTGCCGGATTCTTGTGCACATCCAGAAAACCCTTGATGTTGCCGCATACCAATGGCGTAAGACCCAGGTTTTTGACAAAACGGTACAAATTCATGATTACGCCAGGCTGGTCGCCATCGCTGCCGCTTAGCATCACGTTTTCTTTGTTGGCATAATGTTTTAAAATAGGTCCTAAGGTCGAATCCAACTCGGCATTCAGCAGGATCACCGGTTTTTTGTTTTTAATAGCTTTCAGCACGACGCTGGCAGCATAAGCAATCGTACCGGTAGCTTCTACCAGAATATCCACTCCGGCTGCCTGGCAGATCACTTCAGGATCGGCTGTCACAGCAAATGATCCTTTCTGAATGCTATCTTCCAGCGCCTGGGAAGTTTCACAGATATTTATCTCTTCTATACCAGCTTTGTGGTAGCAATGCACCGCTTTATCTATGTTGCGGTTGCAGATAGCGACCACCTGCATACCGGGAGTATAGCGTGTGATTTGGTTTACCAATCCTACGCTCATGTATCCGGCACCCAACACCCCTACGCGGATGGGGTTGCCCACGGCTTCTCTGAATTGTAATGCTCTGTCAATGATGATCATAATCTAAAATATATAAATCTTACTATTTTATCATTTTTTCGTCAAGATAATATTTAAGTGCAATTATTCCAAATAATTTTTATAAAAATGTGTCAAATAGATTAAAAACACATTAAATTTAGATTAAAAAGCCTTTTGTAGCCTTCCCCAATTTGTACGCTCAAACAGCCCGAATGTAATAGGCTTATATAGTAGCACCATAAAATTATTTTTTTTACAGATCAGCCTGTGAACTTACTCATAAGTTGGCATGAATAATTATTTTGGGATGTCCGTATGATCTTTTAGTTTAACGCTGATCTGTAAGGATTACGCAGCTTGCTTGTACTTTAGAAGTCTATCCTTCAAAACTCTGTAAGCCGGTTTTTTTGATTTAAGTGATGCCTGCCTGGCTTCTTTTCCGCCTCAATGTCTACAGAATCCGGTTTTGATCTTTTCCAGCTTTGGTTTTTTGCGATGGGTTGCAGGCAATGCCTAAAATGGAAATCTACAAGTGACTTTTATTGGCTTTTTCTAATATATGATATAATTATGGGCATCACAATTGTAATTTCACAGTCTCCAATAAAATTTTTCATAGATGACTGTACAATTTATAAGGACATATTTCAAAGGGAGGCATCAAAAGCCAAGCTGGCTAGTGTTGTTATATTTGTTGTTCAGTGCCCCACTGTATGCGGCTCACCCTGTCTGTACACCTGAATCCCCTTTTGGAGAAACCAGGCTCGCCGCTGAAATAGTCCTTCCATTCAGCGACAAGATCACCTTGTTAAATACCAGCGGTTCACAACGTATTGATTTGTCTTACCAGGGGAATCTGCAAAATTTCAAAATCATTATCAGCTATACTTCTGCTAACAAAACACAGAGCGACCTCAATATTCTGCTGAATAAACAAAGGATAGACTCCTGGAAAGCTTCCAGCGAGTTTGGCACCAATACAGGCGCAGGCAAATCTATTGTTGAGTGCATTATCTCTTTGAAAAAAGGCGATGTGTTAACCATCAACGGCACCAACACCAAACTTCAGCAAAAGGGCACAGATTATATTAAGATCATAAAAACCAACGAAAAACCATCTATTAACCAGGCACCTGTAGCCAGCTTTCAGGTAGATATTCAGGGCAATACAGCGGTTTTTAATGCAAAAGATGCTAAGGACCCCGATGGCAACCTGGTGGCTTACCAATGGAATTTCGGAGATGGCAAACAAGGCAACGGTATGAAGGTCAGCCATACCTATGCCACGCCTGGAAGCTACAAAGTTACTTTGAAAGTAACAGATGACCTGGGCGCAGACAACACCTTTATCCGCACCATCAGCATTGCTCCGCCTGTCAACCAAAATCCTGTAGCCCGCTTCACCTATACTATACGCGACAGCCTCCTGCTAAAAGTAGGCTTTAACGCCTCAGCGTCTCATGACCCCGACGGCAGCATACGCTCTTATCTGTGGGAATTTGGAAATGGTAAGACAGGCGCAGGTGTTTCTCCGGTATATACGTATGCTACAGAAGGCACCTACTTTATAAAACTCAAGGTGACCGACCAGCAAGGCGCTTCCTCCGTATTTGAGCAGAAAATAGTGGTCGTAAAACCCACGCCTGTTGTCTCCCGCATAGAGAAAATCTGGCTTGTCGACGCAGAGAGCAATACGCACCTCAGACTGTTGCAGGAGGGCAGCGTCATCAACCTGGCACATCTAACGCACAGAGATATTAACTTCGAGGCTGTTG
>JBBSNI010000294.1:0-7514 GCA_038232695.1 Cytophagales bacterium | reverse complement strand
CCTTATGATCAATTATATAATATGTTGGTGAGCGGAAAGTGAAAAAACTTTAAGCTGCTCATTAGAAAAGCGCCTTTGTCAAAAAATTTCAGAACCTTCAAAAAAGAGTTTTTAGAAGTGCCCTAAAGATTTTCCAAGATGATTAATATTGCAAGGTTATGAAAGAATTTTTAGTAGGATTGCTCCTGTACTCTACTTTTTGCGTTAGCTATGCCCAAACGGTACGGGTAGTCGATAAAGAACTTCGTCAAGGTATCAATAATGTTTCTGTATACTCCAACGACAGAAAAGTTTTTCAGCAGACCAGCCCGGAAGGTCACGTAGATTTCAGCCCTTTCCAAAATAGCGATACGCTCCGTTTCCAGCATCCGGCGTATCAGGGCAAAGCCGTTGCTGTGGAAGAACTCAAACGGTTGGGTTACCAGGTACCACTCAGAGAGAAAGTGATCCAGATTGAAGAAGCGGTCGTGATGGTCAACCGCTGGGAACAGGACAAAAATGAAATCCCGCAGGAGATCGTCTCTGTCTCTCCGGCACAGATCGCCTTTCAGAATCCGCAGACGGCGGCCGATGTGCTGGAAAGCACCGGAGAAGTGTTTGTACAGAAAAGCCAGTTGGGCGGCGGCAGCCCGATGATCCGCGGGTTTGCTGCCAATTCGGTACTCATCGTGGTCGATGGGGTGCGGATGAACAATGCTATTTTTCGCAGCGGCAACCTGCAAAATGTGATCAGCATCGATCCTGCCACTATTGGAGAAGCCGAGGTGGTGTTCGGCCCCGGCTCTGTCATCTACGGCAGCGATGCGCTGGGCGGCGTCATGGATTTTCATACCAAACAACCCCGCTTCTCTTACACAGGCAAAACAGCCTGGTCTGCCAACGCATTTACCCGCTACGCCTCCGCCAACCACGAAAAAACCGGCCACGTTGATGTCTCATTTGGCAGCCGACGGTGGAGTACGTTGACTAGCTTTACGTACAGCGACTTTGACGATTTGCGGACAGGTAGCCAGCGCACAGAAAAATACCCGGATTTTGGCAAAAGGTTTAACTATGTCGTTCGCAGCAACGGAGAGGATTCCATAGCAGTCAATAAAAATGTCAACGTGCAGGTGCCGTCCGGTTACAGCCAGCTTAACCTGATGCAGAAACTAAGCTTTCGCCCTACCGAACTGACCGAACTGACCTACGGCTTTATCTATAGCACCACCTCAGACATTCCCCGCTACGACCGCCTGATCGTCTATGATGAAGCTACCGGGCTGCCGGAAGATGCAGAGTGGTATTACGGTCCGCAGCAGTGGATGATGCACTATCTGAAAGCCCGGCTGTACGCCCCCCGCCCGTTATACGATGAGATGAAAGTCACGCTGGCTTACCAGGCGCTGGAGGAAAGCCGCAACGACCGCGGCTTTGGCAGCCCTCGCCTGAGAAGCCGTACGGAAAATGTAAACGCTTATACCCTGAACGCCGATGCCGACAAAGTACTGAACGATGAAAACCACCTGTTTTACGGCATAGAACTGGTACACAATGATGTGGCCTCCCAGGCAAAGAGAACAGACCTTACAACAGGCAAAGCAACGCCCACCAGCACCCGCTATCCGGATGGAGGCAGCGATTACAATGCGGCGGCTGCTTACGTGAGCCACCAATGGAATTTCCGGCCGGAGTTTACGCTGAATACAGGCTTACGCTATAGCCATATCTGGCTCACCTCTCGTTTTGCAGATAAGAAGTTTTATGACTTTCCCTTCGATGAAATTAATGTTAACACCGGCGCTTTGAGCGGCAGCGCTGGCTTGGTCTACCGCCCAAACCCTAATTGGAAGCTTTCCGGTATGCTCTCCTCTGGCTTCCGGGCGCCTAATGTAGATGATGTGGGTAAAGTATTTGATTCCGAACCTGGCAGCGTGGTCGTCCCCAACCCTGGCTTAGGGCCAGAGTATTCTTACAATGCAGAGATCAGTCTCACCAAAACATGGGCTGATAAGATACAATTGGGTAGCACCGTCTTTTACTCTTTGCTAAGAGATGCGATGGTCAGGAGAGATTTTACCTTTAACGGACGGGATAGTATTGTTTATGACGGAACATTAAGCAAGGTACAGGCGCTGGTCAATGTAGGCAGGGCTTATATCGTTGGGTTTAGCCTGGATGCGCTTGCTGCTTTCAGCGACGCCTGGACTTTTCGCTCCACGCTTTCGTACAACACCGGCAGAGACACAGACGAACAGATCCCGCTGCGGCATACCACACCGCTGTTCGGCAGAACGTCGGTGACATATCAAAACATGCGGTTCAGGGGCGAAGTATATGCGCAATACAATGGTGCCCGTACCTATGCGCAGCTACCGCCCTCGGAAAGAAACAAAACCTACCTGTATACGCCGGACGGTGCCCTGGCCTGGTACACGCTGAATCTGAAAACCTCTTATGGGATCAACGATTACCTAAAAGTATTTGCGGGGCTGGAAAACATACTGGATAAGCATTACCGTCCATACTCTTCAGGCATCAGCGCACCAGGAAGGAACCTGATTTTTACCGTAAGGGTGGATGTGTAAGCGTAGGAAGCTGGAAGACGGAAGTCCGAATATTTCTTCTGACTTCGGATTTTCGTCTTCCCACTTAAAAAGCAAATTTAAAACCTGCGTAATAGTTCCTGCCAGGCGCAGGCTGAAAGTAGCGGCCGCCAAAAGCATTCAAATCATTGCCCAGGCTGTAGGTTTGATCCAAGAAGTTATCTATACCTGCAAACAATTCAAGTGCTAACCGATCACCGAATTGCTTTTTGTAACCGCCTTTGAACATCAGCAGGTGGTAAGCATCCGCATACACTTCGTTGGCATCATTCAGCGGGATTTTATCTGTAAAGTTGTAGGTAGTATTGAGATATACGCCCGGCTGAGTTCTCAAAAACAGCGTCGTCACCCAGGTGTTGGGCGCTACGCCTGTCAGGTCGTTACCGGAAAAGTCTTCCCCTTCTTTTGTATAATTTTTAAAAATAAAATCATGTAAAGTGTAGGAAGTTCGCACCTCCAGGTCGGTGATAAAATTTTCAGAAGCTGTGATGCCAAACCAGGTAGCGGTAGCTTCCAGCCCGCGCTGGTCTGTGTTGCCCGCATTGACAAACAGTACCGTACCCCGGTCGGATTGCTGCTGTACAATGGTTTCATCAAGCCGGAAATAAAAAGCGGTCAGGTCAAAGTTGAGCGTATTGCGGAGCGTATTACCCCGAAAGCCTATTTCATAGTTGATCCCTTTCTCTGGTTTTAGATTTAAGTTAATACTGCCTTCATTAGTCCGCACGTCTTCAATGGCCGGGGGAGAAAAGCCGTAGCTGACGCTGGCATGAAGGGCCGTCCGCTCAAACTGTTTGACCAAGCCAATGCGGGGCGCCCATACAGGATCAAAGTTTCTCTCTACCCGGTAACTGCTGTCTAACGCTACATCGGTGAGGCGATAGATGTCGTAGTCCAGCCGGTTATGGCTGAGCCCTAATGTCAGGAAGTAACGGGCGGGAAGGTCAAAGCTAACTTTGGCAAAAAACAGCGACTGCCAGCTTCTAAGCTCATCGTCAAAGTTAAGGGTATCGGGCTGCCCGGCCTTGTTACCAAAGTTGCGGGCTACGTTGAGCGCGGTCTGGTATTCTGCGCCAGCCTGAAAGCTTGCCCCGACCGTACCGAGCGTTGTTTCATACTGAAAGCGCGTACGACCGCCGCCACCCTGCCGGCTGTCGCGTTTGTAGTCAAACAAAAAGGGATTCTCAAAAAAGCTCAGGTCGCCGTAAAGCGTCGTTTGGTTGGAAAATTTCTCGTTCCACGCATAATCCTGCGATAAGCCGAAGAGCAGATATTTCTGGCGGATGCTGGCATTGGACGCTACACTGCCTTGCGCAAAGGCATTGCCGGGCCGCGCCTGCCTGGGGTTTTCTTCGTACTGTTCCCGGTTAAGTCCGCCGGGAATTTCATAGAAAAGATCGGAATACAGCAGGTTGGCGTTTATGGTTGATTGGTCAGAGAAATGAAAACTACCCCGCCCTTGCAGCACGTCTCTATCCAGCGCGGAATGCTCCCGGTAGCCGTCGGCTTGCTGGTGGGCATACCGGAAAGTGAAGGCATTTTGCGCGTTGGTATGGTGCAATGCAGTTTCCAGCCGCCACATCCCATAGCTGCCCAAAGTGATGCCTGCCTGGTTCTGAGTTTTTCCATCCGCTTCGCTTTGAATATTGACCACGCCGCCGGTGCCTGCGCCATAGATGCTACTTGCCGGGCCTTTGATGACCTCTATCCGTCCCATGTTAATGACATCCAGAAGGTTCAGGTTGGTACTGCCCGAAGGTTCGGTAAAGGGAATATCGTTCCAGTAAACTTTAACATTTCTCACCCCAAAAGGCGCCCGCAGGCTACTGCCCCGGATCGCAATGCGGTAGCTGCCCGGCGAACGCTGCTCCATCCTGACGCCAGGAATCATGTTTATGGCCGGTACTACCGAGGTTTCGTCATACGCCGTGATCATCTGACGGTCTACCAAACCTACCGCGCCCGGCGTTTCCAGCAGCCTGCGGTGGTCGTCGTAACCGATCACGGTGACCTCATCCAGCAGTTTGCTGTCAGTGACCAAAGAATCTTCTACGGTAGGAATCTGCGCTTGTAGGGGAAAATAATTAAGAAAAAGGAAGGCCAGACAGAAAAAGTAAAGTCTCATACGTGGAAAGTACGCTGTACAACAAAGTAGTTGTAGACTTTAAGAAGAATCCTGGCGTATTAGTTCTAAAATATAGAATAATTTATTTCAATGGATACCGATGCAGGTATGGTCAGTTCCCGGACAGAAAAGGGTACCCCGCCGTTTCCAGCGATTGGAAAGAAAAGAAAGTAGTTCGGTTCTTTTTAATATCAAAGGTAAAGTATGTGCCTGCGTTTTTACCTGTTGACGGGTGTGGCTCAGTGCCAGGCTTACTTCTTGGACGCCCTCCGGCAAACGAACCCTGGCGTAAGAGATGGTATGCGGAATGGTCTGCCAGTTGCGTGTATCCGCCTTTTCGGTCAATGCATTGACGATACCGACGACGGCTCCCAGGTCACCGTTTTGCTGGCGAATGCTGTATTCTGCTGCTTTTTTCAGGGCAACGCGCAACAGCGAAGTGCTACACTCTTTGAACATACGCTGCTGTAGGCTGCAAAAGGCAATTGCATTCACATCTTCTGCTTTCTCCAGCGTCGACTTGCCGTTCACGCTGCCCAGGCAGGCATGGTCAAACAGGGCGGGACGCGCCGTATACTTAGGGAAAGCTACGCGGATGATTTGCAGGTCAGCCAATCCCTTTTTTTCATAGTCTTCGTCGCTTTCCAACTGAAAAGGGAAATTCCATCCAAGCTGCTCCTCATGGAAGGTGACTAGTCCGCCTGCGCCTCGGACCAGCCCAAAGTTGATGCCCCACTCCGACTTGATTGGGACCAGCCCGTTGTTCCAAAAAAAGACCAGGGAGCCTTCGTCTTGCTTTGTATGCTTGTACTTTTTGCCAAACTGTTTTTCGTAAAATTTTAGCTCCGAATCAAAGCCTGTCAGGTAAGCCGTGCGCAGCAAGTCTTCTTTGAGTTGGTTGGGCGTTTCTATCCCGAACATAGGCAGGTAATCTTCCTGGTAAATCTCTACGGCATTCCGGTAAGCGATGAAAGCATTATTGTGGTCGTCGTTGGCCTCGTAGATGATGCCCATCAGCGTATGGATAAAAGCGTCGCGTGTATATTTTCCTTGTACGCCGGACAAGCCTGCTTTGTACTTACTGCTAAGCTTGTTGAGTTTGATATTCAGGCGTTTGCATTCCACCAGCGCCGATGCGTGATCGCCCAGCATCAAAAAGTTGAGCGCTTTGTAATAATGAATGAGCAGAAGTTCGTGGTCTTCGCCGGTATAAAAGGTAAGGGTAGGATTGATAAGCAGCGAAGTAGCCGTATTCCAGTAATTATTTCTCAGGTCTTCGCCCAAAGTGTAGGCTTGGTCAAAAAGTTCATTACTTGCCTGGTACTTGCCTTGCATGGAAGCGACCACGCCCAGGTTCATATAGTAGAGAAGCCGGGCTTTGCCCTTGCTGGCCTTGCGGTTGCCTTCCAGCACTTTTTCCGCTTTTTCCAGTTCACCATCTTCAAAAAAGCGGTTGAATTTACCGTGCGTATGATAATAGGAAGCGCAGGCGCTGCAAAACAAAGCCAGTACGATAACAAGGAGCGACCGCTTCATAAAAGTAGATTTTGGATGAGCCGGAAGATAGAAGTCGGAAGCTGGAAGACGGAAGTGGTGCCCCACCGGGACCGAAGTGGGAAGCTTTAATACTTCGTTCTTCCGTCTTCCGTCTTCGGTCTTCCAGCTTTACCCGACGATGTACTTTTTGATCTTCTTTCCGTCAACCCACACGATTTCGTTGCTTTCCAAGTGAGCCAGTTCTAAATCTATCTGGTAAAAGGTGACCTGGCGGCGTCCTTCGCTGTCTACGATGGAGTTGATAGAACCGAACATCATATAGTCGGCTCCTAATTCGGCGCCCCATCTTTTCTGGGTTTGGGGAGAAGCAAAGTCCTGCTGGTCGGCACGTTCTTCGCGCAGCTTCTCACGAAGCTCGCTGTTTTGCACGACACGTACCAGCCCGGAGCGGACAAATTCTTTTTCTATGTCTTTGATAAAAGGCTCCGCCTCGATATGCTCGTGGCTTTTGTTGCTGATCAGCCCGACGATCACGACAGGTTTGCGGTTATTTCTCCGGACAAACTCTTCGCGCCAGGCGCTGTTCAGGACGCTTTCGGTCATAGCTTCGGCTACACGGCGGGAGTCGGCATCATTCCAGCGTCCGCTCAGGTCAATGTCGGAATCCGTACTGACCCCTGGTGACGGTTTTCCTGGCGCATCCTGCCAGCAGCAGCAGAGAGAAAAACAGCAATTCTCACTTTGCAAATTTAGAAGTAGTGCGCTAGCTTTGGGGGATGAAAACAAGATCGCGGGAAGGTCTAGGTAGCTTTGATAGTTTTTACACCTTAGTGTGTGGTGTGTTCAGTAAGATAAAGGATAAGCGTGAGGATAATGCATCGTATCAATTGACGGACCTGTTAAAGATGGGCTTTGCCCTGTTCTCGCTTAAAAGTCCATCGCTATTAAATTTTGTGGGGCGAACGCAAGCCGAAGACAGCAATTTGGGTAGTATTTATTAGACTAAGGGGTTTGCCTCAGAGAATGGTTTGCGTAAAGGCTTGGATGGCATCTCCCCTGATGGGTTACGGGCAGGCTTTCAGCAGTTGTGGAAACGCCTCTGTAGATAAGTATCGTTATTGGGGGCGGCATCTAACCGTCAGTGTAGATGGTGCGGCCGCCGCGCGGTGGAACACTTCTGTTCGGGTAGTATCCACTGCTCCTACTGCCTGGAGCGTAAACATAAGAATGGCTGGTTTTTGTTATGGACGCGCTCTATAGTTGCGGACCCATCATTGGGCAGATCATCCAGAACAAAAAGTGGCAGT
>JBBSNI010000293.1:0-7570 GCA_038232695.1 Cytophagales bacterium | reverse complement strand
GAAAGGTTTGTCCAAAGATTAGGCGATGCCTTCAACAACATCGGGTTTGTAGCGATCAAGAACCACGGTCTTTCCCAGCAGCTTACCACACGCCTGTATGAGGCTTTTCAATCCTTCTTTGATCTGCCCGACGCTGTGAAGCAACAATACGACATACCCGGCTTGTTTGGGCAGCGAGGCTATACCGGCAAAGGAAAGGAACACGCCAAAGGCAGAAATACAGGCGACCTGAAAGAGTTTTACCATGTAGGGCCGGTGGTCGAAGATGGCGATGCTATCCGAAAAGAATATCCGGAGAATATTTGGCCCAAAGAGATTCCCGGGATGGAAGCCGTAGCGGTAGAGGCTTTCAAAACTTTGGAAAATAGTGGCAAACAAATGCTCCGCGCCATAGCGCTGTACTTAGGGCTGGCAGAAGATTATTTTGAACAGAAAGTACACAACGGCAACAGCATACTGCGGGCTATCCATTACTACCCCATAGAAAACCCTCAGGACATACCCGATGATGCCGTGCGCGCCGCCGAACACGGCGACATCAACCTGATCACGCTGCTGATGGGTGCCAGCGCAGAAGGGTTGCAGGTATTGCGGCGCGACGGGCAGTGGATACCGATCACCGCCCTGCCCGAGCAGATCGTGGTCAATGTAGGGGATATGCTGGCGCGCCTGACCAACGACCGGCTGAAATCTACCGTTCACCGGGTGGTGAATCCGCCCAGAGAGAAGATGGGAAGCTCGCGGTACTCTATCCCGTTTTTTATGCACCCCCGCGCAGAGATGGACCTGACCTGCCTGGAAAGTTGCGTCAGCCGGGAAAATCCCAAACAATATACCGACATGACCGCAGGCGCGTTTTTAACCGAACGCCTTGCTGAAATTGGTCTGAAAAAATAGAAAGCTTTATATCCATGGCCTCACTTTAAGAATCGTATCCTTTGATCAGGCGCGTACGTTATTACATTTTTCTCAGAGATGTACTTCTGCTGACGCTCAGCGCCTTTGGTGGAGCGCAGGCGCATATGAGTATGCTCCTGAAGATGATGGTAGAAAAAAGGCGCTACCTGACGGAGCAGGAATTGATAGAATTGTACGCCCTCTGCCAGATCTTACCGGGCCCGACCTCCACTCAAACCATCACCGCCATAGGTTACCGGATAGGAGGGGCCAGGCTTGCCTTCCTGACCTTGCTGGTGTGGATACTTCCTGCCGTTACTCTAATGACGGTCTTCGCTGTGACCATTTCCAATTTCCAGGAGCAGGAGCTTTCCCTGGAGTTTACCCGTTTTATACAGCCCATGGCTGTTGGGTTCGTGGCTTATGCCGGATACCAGATCACCCGCAAGGTAGTCAATACCAAGACAGGCTGGGCTATTCTGGCCGGTTCAGCCATTTTGTCTTACCTGGTCAGGTCTCCCTATATCTTTCCGGCTATACTGCTGGTCGCAGGGTTTATCACGTCCAGCAAGTACAAAAAGCTTACCCATGAAAAAAAGGAAAAGATCAGTATTTCCTGGCGCAATTTCTTTTTCTGGATCGGTGTATTTGTGGTGGCTGCCATCCTGGCGACGACCACGCGATGGCTGCCTGCCATGCTTTTCGAGAACTTTTACCGGAACGGCAGCCTGATCTTCGGCGGCGGACAGGTACTCATCCCCATGCTGTATACGGAGTTTGTGCGGTTCAAAGGGTATCTGTCTTCCGAAGAGTTTCTGACAGGTTATGCCTTGGTGCAGGCCGTTCCTGGTCCTGTGTTCTCTTTCAGCGCCTACATCGGTTCGCTTTCGATGCGGCAGTATGGGCTGGGCGGTGAAATTGCAGGGGCTTTTATTGCTTCGGTCGGGGTGTTTCTGCCGGGTACTTTTCTGATATTTTTTGTGATACGGTTTTGGGATGCACTCAAAAAATACAGGGTGATCAAAGCTTCCCTGGAAGGTATTACGGCTGCCAGTTCGGGGATGGTGGTGGCAGCGGCTTTTTTGCTTTTTGAGCCTTTAGCGCCCAATGTGCTCAATATCAGTTTTATGATAGGAACCGTGTTGCTGCTGGCTTTTACCCGCATCCCTGCTCCTTTGATCATACTGAGCGGACTGGCAGCAGGTTTTTTACTGAAGCCCTGAAATTTATTTGCCTTCTGCTCTGAGCATGACCATTACGGTCAGCAAAATGATCTTGAGGTCGAGTACCAGCGAGACATTTCTCAGATAGATAATATCGTAGCGAAGCCTTTTGACCATCTCGTCGATGTTTTCCGCATAGCCGAACTTGATCTGGCCAATAGAGGTGATGCCAGGTTTGACCACCTGAAGATATTTGTAGCGGGGCGCTTTGGCTACGATCTGGTCTATATAAAACTGGCGCTCCGGGCGCGGTCCGACGATAGACATGTCACCTGCCAGCACATTATAAAACTGGGGCAGTTCATCCAGGCGGGTTTTACGCATAAACCTTCCCCACTCCGTAATTCTGGGATCGCCTTTGGAAGCCAGGCTTGGACCGATTTCTTCTGCATCGGTATACATACTTCTGAATTTGATCATGGTAAAGGGTTTGCCACCCTTGCCAACCCGCTCCTGTCTGTAGAAAACAGGGCCTCTGGAAGTGAACTTAGTCATGAAGGCGATCAGCGCCAACACGGGGGCTCCTATGACCATTACAAGAAGGGAGAAAGCCACATCGAAGGAACGTTTGACCAAAACAGCTTTGGTATCCTCTGCCGGGTCGGAAGAAACATTGAGTACCGGGATAGAGTCGTATCGCTCCAGGCTGACGCCTTTGCCATAAAAACTGCGGTAGTCTGTAACGATCTTGGCTCTTCTATCGTTTTTCTGTCCAAAATCTATGATGTCTGCCACCGTAGCATAGTCCAGGTAAGGCGTACAGCAATAGATTTCGTCTACCTGGTGGTCCATCACAAAGCGGGATACCTGGTGGATCGGGCCGCGCCGGACAGGCTGCGCTGAGGGGGCGTCATCAAAAAAGCCCAAGAAGTTATAGCCCTGTTCTTTGTGGCTCAAAAAGAAAGCTTTGAGTTCTTCGGCAATTTCCCCATAGCCTACGATAATGACTTTCCGGTTGTTGAAGCCGCGCAAACGGTATGACCTGAGAAACAGGGTAAAAGCAGCTTTCCAGAAGGAAACCACAAAAAACATGATCAGGTAGGCAAAGAAAATATGTTCGCGCGAATAGTAATACACCCTGAAAGCCACAAAAAAAGCAGCAACCAGCAGGGCATGTAATATGATGGTTGTAAAATGCTTGGCCAGAATATGGGGAATGGTAGCCGTAGACCTGGAAATGTGGTAAGGCTTTACTACCAGGATGGATAAAAACCAGGCTACGTTAATAAAAAATAACAAACCTGAGTAAGGCGCCATAAACAGGCTATCCAACTCATAAAACTTAAAAAAGTAAGCCAACAGAAAAGACACATTGAGCAGGCAAAGGTCTGCTACAATATGTAATGTTCTGATATTATGGGAAAATCTATGTTTCATAAGTTAGATTTCTTCTGGCCTGCGCCTGTGTAGCACGCATGGTTCGCTTTTTTTTTAACAACACTCATTTAACAGGAACCATGCCAAAAACTGACTGAATTTTACATACTATTGGACACCAGGAAGGGGAAAAATGTTGGATCGGAAACGAAAAAAATTTCAGGGTAAGACAAAAAAATTAAAAAACAAGGTTTGAATGTCATGAGGTAATAAAAAAGTAAAAATTAAATTTTTCACTGGTAAAATAATGGGCGCAAAGCTATAAAAAAGATAGGGGTTACCGAAACATTATTCAAAAAAATTACCCACTGGTGTCTATTTATCTCCCTGTACAGCAGGCTGCCTTCGGATGATGCCCTGCCGCCGTAGTCCGACCCACAGTCCGGCATTCCGGGTAAGCTGTCCTGTATCCCAGCCTACGGAGGTGAGCAGCGACCACTGTTTGGAAAAGGGATGGGTTTCTACTTCCAGCAAAAAGTAATATTGCCTTTTGGCAGGCCTGAAAGCATATGCCGCGTCGGGATTTTCTATGCTGCCCCACTCCGTGATGCCACCATTGATGCCGCCATACGTGCCGAAATTTTTGGTAAAAGTAGCCAGCAGTTTGTACTTGAGCAACGCACTGCCACCTTCTACGCCTATATGATGGGCTACTACCCGGTTGTTGACCACATTAAAATTAAACCGTTTTTCGTCGGGGTCTACAAAACCTTCTATATAGCGCCTGGCACGGGATTTCGTGTAAAATAAAGGGGTTCCGATGATGCGGTCCAGGTATACCCACCCGGTTTTGTACAGATAGTTGTTGTAGTAATTGTCTCTGCCGCCAAAATCATATCCATACGAGTCTTTTAAGCCGGGAGCGTCATTGGCTCCGCCCGGGCGGCTGGGTCCGCTCTGGTATTTAGTATACAAAAATTCATAGACTATACCCTTCAGCCACTTGTTCTCTTTACCATTTTGAAAGTAGATACCCAGCAGACGGTCTTTGTTTCTGAACAGGCGGCTGCCCGTCCAGTCTTCGAAGGGGGTCTGATGGTATACCAATAGGCTTTTCTCTTTAAGCCGCAGGTGCAGTCCAAAATCATAGACGCCCATATTATCGCCCAGGGCGTTGGCGGCTTCGCCTAACAGTGGGTTATTGAGGTCAACGGCTTCGGCGCTTTCTCCCATGATGACCCGCGCATAATCCCGTAAGCTGGCAGGCAGCTTGCCTATCTTGCGGTCTTCTCCCCCCCAGACGACCTGGTGGATCAGTCCGGCAGAGAAGTTGAGTGGAAACTTGCCGCCAAATTTCAGGTAAAAGGACTTTTCGTGCAGCAGGGAATTTTTAATGTACCTTTCTTTGTCGTTGCCCAGCCAACCGTGGGTATAGGTTCCTTTGAAGCTCACGAAGCCCTTGGTAAAGGGTACATCACGATAACCGGGTACGGCAAGCTGAAGCTGCGGGATAGGGCGTGCATTGCCGCTGACAGCCAGCGAGCCGCTGGAAAGGCCTTCAGCGTGGGTGCCCAGGGTTTGTTCTATGCGTCCCCCGGTAAAGACAAAGATGCCTCGCTTGATCTGCAAATAGCCTTGCTGAAGAAAGAGGTTGCTGGTGTACTGTGCGAAATTATATTTACCCACGGCATCCAAAGCCATAGTAAAAGACCAGTGTTTGTTGGGGCGATATACCGAGCTGGCGCCCACACGTGTTAAACCCACGGCCCGGTCTCCATCGTCAAGAATACCAAACCGGTTGGCGGTAAGCCAGTGCGGCAGGTAATCCTGGCCGGAGACCCCGGCCCAAACGCCTACGTGGTAATTTACCGTATCAAACTGAGCCGATGCACGGAAGGCGGGCAGCAAGGCAAACAAGCATAAAAACCAGATTTTCATCATTAAGTCACATTTCAACAGGTTGCTTGGCTAACTTCTCTTGGTACCTGGTTTCTACGAAACGCCGGAACGCCTCCCGGAAGTGTTCACTGCTGAACTGTTCGGCGTGTTCTCTGATCTTTTCCGGAACAAACCGATGGCTTATCGCCTCGAATTGCTGCACTGCCCGGATGAGCGAGGGCGGGGTTTGTGCATCGAAAAACAGCCCGGTCTGACCTTCGGCTACCGTCTCTAAGGCACCGCCGCGCCGGTAAGCGATTACGGGCGTACCACAGGCTTGCGCCTCCACGGGTGTCAGCCCGAAATCTTCGTCGGCAGCAAAGACAAAAGCGCAGGCTCTTTGCATGTGGTGTTTCAGGACTTCTACCGGCTGAAAACCCAGCAACTGCACATTGTCGCCAGCCCGTGCTTTTACTTTGTCAAAATCAGGACCATCGCCGATGACCACCAGCTTTTTATCGGGCATCTGCGTAAAAGCGTCTACGATCAAATCTATTTTTTTGTAAGGAACAAAACGGGAAGCAGTGAGAAAAAAACGCTCTTTGTGGGGAAAAACGGTAAAATTTTCTACATCTACCGGAGGATATACCACCGTTGCCTCCCGCTTATAAATCTTGCTGATCCGCTGGGCAATGTAATTGGAATTGGCTGCAAAATCATCGATGCGGTTGACCGTGCTCAGATCCCACAGCCGGATATAATGAAGCACCAGTTTGGCGAACATGCCTTTCAGCCCCCGGTCTAAACCCGACTCTTTGAGGTACTGATGGTACAAATCCCAGGCATAGCGGATAGGAGAATGGCAATAGCAGAGGTGCAACTGCCGGCTGTGGGTGAGGACGCCCTTGGCGACGGCATGGCTGTTGGAAATAACTACATCATAAGAAGAGACATCCAACTGCTCCATAGCCAGCGGCATCAGCGGCAGGTAGCTTCTGTATCTTTTTCTGGCAAAAGGCAGGTGCTGAATAAAGGAAGTGGTGACGGGCTTGTGCTGTATAAAATGTTTCAATGCTTCGGGCAAAAACTCCACCACGCTGAACAGGTCTGCCCCGGGAAACACCCTGAGCATCTGTTCCAGCACTTTTTCAGAGCCGGAATGGTCTACCAGCCACTCATGGACAATCGCTATTTTCAAGGTGATCAGTTTGAGATGTGGGGCAAAGATATTTTCTTTTGCCGCAAAAATGATAAGTCAACAGCCCTTTTATAACAAAAAGACATTTCCAAGGGTTAATAACCGTGTAACTGTCAATAAATTTTCTATCCTACCGTTTTATTATTATTATTACCCAAGAAAAGTTTTTCATTTCCAGTTGGAATACTATTCTCTGTAGTTCGTTATATCTTTTTTCTTTCAATATTCATTAAAACAAACCATTCTAACTATTCTTATGCAAACCACTGTCAAATTCATCGGTCAGGAACATGCTACGTTCTTTCCAACCCTAAGAAGCAGAATCAACCAGTATTTTAAAGACAACAACCTTTCCCGCTATGGCAACCGCGAAATGGTCGTCAAGACGGTGGTACTCATCAGCGTCTATCTCTTGGCGTATGTAGCGATTCTGACGCTCCCGGTAAATGCCTGGCTGCTGCTGCCTTTTGCTATGCTCATGGGGTTTGCCAAAGCCGGTATCGGCATGTCCGTGATGCATGATGCCCTGCATGGCTCTTACTCCAAAAAGGCGTGGGTCAACCGTTTGGCAGGCAATAGTATTTACCTGCTGGGCGCCAATGCGTTTGTCTGGAAGACACAGCACAACGTACTGCACCACACCTATACCAACATTCACGGGCTGGATGAAGACATCAACACCAAGGTAGTGATTCGCCTGTCTGAACAGTCTCCTTTGAGAAGTTTCCATCGCTATCAGCATATCTACGTGTTTTTTCTCTATGGTCTATTGACCCTGCACCTGCTGATCAACGATTTTTTCAAACTCATTAACTATGAACGCCGGGGACTGGTAGCACAGCAAAAGTCGAGGTTTGACCATGAGTATACCAAACTGGTAGCGATGAAAATGCTCTATGTATTTTTCGTCATTGCACTCCCTATCCTTATCACCCCCCTGTTGTGGTGGCAGGTGTTGTTAGGCTTCCTGGCGATGCACCTGACGGCAGGCGTGATCCTGAGTGTGATCTTTCAGATGGCCCACATTGTAGAAGGAACCCACCAGCCCATGCCCAAT
>JBBSNI010000292.1:0-7598 GCA_038232695.1 Cytophagales bacterium | reverse complement strand
TGATATGGGGGCTGGCTTTCCTGCTGATAGCCTGCAATAATCAAAGCCAACAAACTTCAGTTCAGGAAGTTAAAGAAGATGATACAGTAGAAAATACAGCCACTAGTGTAAGTTCTGATGAGGGGGAACAGAAAGAAAGTATGATGTTTGATTTTGAAGAAGCCTCTACCGGACAGTTGCCAGAAGGCTGGACAGCCCACCTGACCGGAAAGGGCAATATGCCTGTCTGGCAGGTAGTGGAAGATGAAGGTAACCAGGTGCTGGCACAGCTTTCCAAAGATAATCCCAGTAATCATTTTAATGTAGTAGTGTATAATCCTTTTGCAGCCAAAGATGTGACCTTATCCGTACGCTTCAAAGGAGTGACTGGTAAGACTGACCAGGGCGGTGGCTTTATCTGGCGGTTTCAGGATGCAAAAAATTATTATATCGTAAGGGCAAACCCGCTTGAAAACAATGTAGTGCTATATAAAGTAGAAAATGGGAAACGAACAGATTTGCCGCTTATAGGAAAAGGACGTACCTATGGCACTGAAGCACCTGTACCTACTAATCAATGGCACGATCTGAAGCTGGAAGCCAAAGGAAACCTGTTCACCGTATATGTCAACGGAAAGCAGCTTTTCCAGGTAGAAGATGAGACCTTTGCCAATGCCGGAAAAGTAGGGTTCTGGACCAAAGCCGATGCCGTGACTTATTTTGATGATTTTGTAATCAATAAACTTTAAACATACTTTAAAAACACAACGAACCATGAGAAACCGTAAATTTTTTAATCAACCAGCATCACCTAAAAACCTGTTATTACTTTTTTGTTTACTTGTTATTTTCAACCCCTTGTGGGCGCAGCAGCAAGGAAAATTAGATATTCAAAAGATAGAACAGACTTTGGGTATGAAAGGCAGTGAAAAAGATGGAGAATATAAAGTAACAGTTCCTCAGAACGACCTGAATGTCAAAGTAGATGGCTTTAAGATCATTCCACCTATGGGCATGGGGAGTTGGGCAGCTTTTTCTCCTACACAGGATGGGGCTATGGTGATGGGTGATATCATCGTAAAGACCGATGAGATAGGCCCTGTGCAAAAGACTCTAATCCAGCAAGGGTTAACCGTGACAGGCCTGCATAATCACTTTGTAAGAGAAGAGCCTTCGGTGATGTACATGCACATCGGAGGTATGGGATCAGAGGAGAAACTGGCAAAAGGAGTAAAAGCGATCTTTGATAAAATTAAAGAACTCAGAGGGAGTGATCCTGCTTCGGCAAGGGCGGCTTCGGTAAAAAATTCGCTGGATACAGCACAAATCGCCAAGGCGCTTGGTCATAGCGGAGAGATGAACCATGGTGTATATAAAGTGACGATTGGCAGACCGGATGTGAAGCTCAAGGATCATGGCCATTCGGTGAGCACGTTTATGGGATTTAATACCTGGGCAGCATGGCAAGGCACTCCTGAAAAAGCCGCAGTGGCGGGTGACTTTACCATGCTGGAAGAGGAAGTAGCACCCGTGATCAAAGCTTTGGTAGAAAATGGTTTTGAAGTGGTAGCTGTTCATAACCATATGGTGCATGAGCAGCCCCGCATTTTCTTTCTGCATTATTGGGGAGTGGGTCCGGCAGAAAAGCTGGCGCAAGGATTAAAAGCTGCTTTGAACCAGACAGGTAAGCAATAATTTTTCATGATGAAAAACCTGTACAATGCTCAACCTATTAGCCATGCTGTTTCAAGATGGAACATCCTGTTATTGAGTATCTTTTTGTGCCGTTGCGCTTCGGCTGTGAAAGAATCCAACCATTTGCAACTGGAAAAAACTATTTTGCTTCCCGGGGTACAGGGAAGGATGGATCATATCGCTTTAGATTCATCCAAACAAGTGGCTTACCTGACAGCCTTGGGTAACAATACCGTAGAAGTGATTGACCTGAAAGCAGGGAAAGTAATTCATTCCATCACGAACACCAGCGAACCCCAGGGCATTCTTTTTATGCCCCAAAACAATGTAGTTTTTGTAGCCAACGGAGGCAATGGCCTTTGCCAGGTATTCCAGGCGGATACCTATGCACTGCTTCATTTCATTCAACTACCTGGTGACGCGGACAATGTACGGTACCAGGCTTCTACAAAACAAGTTTATGTGGGGTATGGCAGTGGAGGCATCGCTGTTATTGATGCCAGTTCATTTCAAAAAGTAAAAGATATCAGATTATCCGGTCATCCGGAATCTTTTCAGATAGCAGCTAAGCTGGGAAAGATTTTTGTAAATGTACCTGATAGCAAACAGGTGGAAGTCATTGATGTAAAAGAGCTCAAAGTGATTGCTCAGTGGAAAGTGAAGGCAGCCAGCGCCAATTTCCCCATGGCCCTGGATGAAACCCATCACTTACTGTTTATCGGTTGCAGGCATCCTGCTAAGTTGGTAGTTATGAGTGCCGATGATGGAGCAGTAGTAAGTACGCTGGATTGTACAGGAGACGCGGATGATATTTTTTATAATGCGCGAAAAAAAGAAATTTACATCAGTGGTGGTGCGGGTTTTATCGATGTGTTCAGGCAAATAAATCCCCGGCACTATGAGCTTGTGGAGCAAGTACCTACCCGTCGTGGTGCCCGCACCTGCTTGTTTGTTTCTGAGACAAAACAACTATTATTGGCTGTCCCTGCTTCTGTGAAAGGCAAAGCTGAGTTACGCATTTATCAGGTAAGGCATGAAGAACAGTAAAAAAAGGGAGGGATTAGTTAATTTAATGTCTTCATACTTCTCATAACTAACAGAATATGCAATTGCTCTTAAAAGTGTTAATCTCTGCATTAATTATTGCCGGAGTCTCTGAATTAGGAAAAAGATTTACACCTGTTGCCGCTGTACTGGCCTCCCTGCCACTGACTTCAATTTTAGCTTTTATCTGGCTATATGCAGAAACAAAGAGTAATCAAAAGGTGATAGATTTATCATATGGCATATTCTGGATGGTGATTCCATCTTTAACATTTTTTATTGCTCTGCCCTGGTTGCTTAAAAAAGAAATAAATTTTTACTGGGCTTTACTCATTGCTTCGGCTTTTACTGCGGTTTTTTATTTTGGATTTATCTACCTGCTAGACAAGTGGGAAATCAATAAGTTTTAGTGGGTACTTATGACATTGAGAAGAGCCAATATCATCGGCTTTTTAATAGTACTCTCCTCGTATTATAGTTGATACTTCAATAATTCAGCCGCCGTTTGATGATATTCATTTTCCAAGCTCAGGTACTTATCTTCAGCTTCATAGAAATAGGTGATTTCCATAAAGAATTCAATAGAAGATATTTCGCCCAAACGCAGCGCTTTTTCAAGCAAGGATGTATTGTTGAGCCCTGCTAATAGTCCACTATATTCCTCCAGGGTATTCTGTAGTGTCTGCTGCTTTTCGTACAGCCTGCGGATGGTATATAGATGCTCTGTTCTTTCCCTCTCTACCGCCTGATTGCTCCAGTTGATCCGGGCTTTGGCCAGTTTGACCTTGTTTTTGTCTTCCCAAAGCGGAATGGAAATGCCTGCCAGAAAACCACTATACTGCTGCCCTAAAATAGCCTGGTAGCGGAAACCTGCCTGCAAAGAAGGCAAAGCCATGGCCCGGCTGAGCGATAACTGCTGATGGCTGATTTCCTGCTGCTGTTCATAGTACCGTAAAACCGGGTCCTGGGTTTCTGCCATAGGCTCTAATACTTCAAATGCAGGAATATCATTCACCGCTGGATAAGTGGTATCCGAGAACATGATCACCTGACCTCCATTGAGCGCCGTAAGCTGCTCGGTCAATTGCGCTATCCTGCTTTCAGTTAACTCCTGATCATTATTGAGGTTCAACCTTAGCAATTTCGCCTTATTCACTTCCAGAATGTTAGCATTGCCTTCAGTTAACCTCCGCTCATAATCCTGCACCAGTTGTTCTACACTGCTGAGCCGCTGGGTAAGCACAGCTAATCTTTTATTTTGATAGATCAGGTTCAGACAAAATTGCTTGGCTTCCAGCAACACTTCCTGCCGTAAGGAATCCAATGCATACGGAAGTTGCCTGATCTGCGCTTCCGCCAGTTGTTTTTTTCTGAAATACGCCGTTGGAAAATCAAAAGCCTGCGATACGGTCAGATCTTTCTGGGTTCCCGCTTCGGCGGGTGTGCCGGGCAGGTACTCAAAGGCTACCGATGGATTGGGCAGGTAAATATCCGTTTTATAGGCCAGGGACTGCACCTCTGCATATTGCCTCCTGGCTTGCAGTGCAGGATTGTTCTGTTCTACCACTTGCAAAACTTCATCCACTGAGCTTTGTGCCCTTACCGGATGTTGTAGATAAAAAAGACCGATCAATAGAATGATATAACACCAATATTTTTTCATGGAATAGATTAATTAATCATGAATACTTTTTTCGGTAAAGCAGGAAGAACACCGCCGGTATGACAGCCAGATTGAGCAGCGTAGCACTCAGCAGTCCTCCCAGAATTACCACTGCCATCGGGCTTTGTATTTCATTACCTGCTTCCTGTCCGGCCAATGCCAGCGGGATCAACGCCAGCCCGGTAGTAAAAGCAGTCATGAGGATTGGATTCAGCCTATCCAGCGAACCCTGTATGAGTGTGTCATACAAGCTTTTTCCTTCTGCAAGCAAGCTTTGGTAGTGAGAAATGAGCAGAATGCCATTACGGGTGGCAATGCCAAACAAGCTGATAAAGCCAATGGTGGAGGCGATAGACACAATACCGGAAGTGAAAAAGACAATGATCACTCCTCCGATCAATGCAAGCGGCAGGTTGAGCAACACAATCCCCGAGAGGGTCAGGTCTTTAAATTCCAGGTACAGCAGCAAAAAGATCATGACAATGGCAGCAATAGATGCTATCAGCAGTAAACGGGAAGCATTGGCTTCGCTTTCAAACTGCCCGCCGTACTCCAGGCAGTATTCCTGCGGCAGATCAACATTTTCTGCAATGCGCTGCTGGATGTCATTGACTACGCCCCTTAAATCCCTGCCGGAGACATTGGCGGAAACTACTACTTTGCGTTGTACATCTTCCCGGTTGATGTTATAAGGACTACCCGTTACGCTCACATCGGCTACATAATAAAGGGGAATTTTGCTCCCTTCGTAGGTATCTAAGGAGGCATTACGGATGCTTTCCAGGTTTCCTCTATTTTCTTCATTGTAGCGCAATACCAGGTCAAAGCTTTGCTGTCCTTCGTACACCTGGGATACCGTTTCACCCGCAAAAGCGACATCTACAAAGTTCATCAAGTCCTGCATCCGGATACCGTATTTAGCCAGCAAGGCACGCTTAGGCTTGATCCTGAGTTGAGGTACTTCTACCTGTTGTTCAACGTTCAGGTCTACCAGTCCTTCTACCTCCTGAATTTGTGTTTTGATCTGGTTGCCCAGGCTAAACAAACGGCCTAAGTCAGGGCCAAAGATTTTGATGGCAATATTGGCCCGGGTACCGGACAGCATGTGATCAATACGGTGGGCGATAGGCTGACCAATAGTAATATTAGCCCCTGGCACCACGCTTAGCCTTTGTCTTAACGCTGATAAAAAGGCTTCTTCCGAACGATCTTGCAGAACAAAAGGCGCATCTACTTCAGAGGCATTCACCCCTTGCGCATGTTCGTCCAACTCTGCTCTACCGGTACGGCGGGAGGTAATTTCAATTTCAGGCATAGAAAGCAGGATCTGCTCTACCATCGTACCGGTTTTATCCGATTCTTCCAGCGAAATACCCGGAGGCGTGACCACACTCACCACCAATGAGCCTTCGTTGAATTCCGGTAAAAAGCTTCGTCCCAAGCCTGTCATCATCAGCAAAGCCACGACAAAAAGCACCCCCGTAGCGGTTAGCACTGCTTTAGGTAATTTGAGTACTTTTTCCAGCGTCCAGCGATAGCGGCGGGACAGCCAGCGTTCTACCGCGCTGCCTTCAGCTTGTTTCAACAGGCGGTCACGGTTAGCCAGCAGATAGCTGCTTAGTACTGGTGTCAAGGTCACCGCGACCAGCAAAGAAGTAAGCACCGCCGTGACAAAAGCGATACCTAATGGACGCAGCAAACGCCCTTCCATGCCAGACAGGAAAAACAGCGGGATAAATGCGATAATAATGATAAGCGTAGCGATCATGATTGAGTTCCTGATCTCCTTAGAGGCCAGGTATACTACGCGGATGACAGGCAATCGTTCTTCTTCCGGTTTTCTGGCATTTTCCCGCAACCGCTTATAGATATTTTCTACATCGATGATAGCATCATCTACCAACACGCCGATGGCTATGGCCATGCCTCCCAGGCTCATGGTATTGATGGTCAGCCCCATGAGTTTGAGCACGATAATGGTGACAAACAAGGATAGTGGAATCGCCAGCAGGGAAATGAGCGTGGTGCGGTAATTGAGCAAAAACAGGAACAAGACCAGCGTCACAAAGAAAGCTCCTTCCAGCAGGGTCCTTTGCAGGTTGTCAATAGAAGCCTGTATGAAATTGGACTGCCGGAAAATATGCGTATTGATCTTTACCCCACCGGGAAGTTGCTTTTGTATATCGGCCAGTTCATTATCAATACGCTCAGTAAGTTCCAGCGTGTTGGTTTCTGGCTGCTTCATCACGGTCAGGATCACCGCTTCTTTGCCTTTCATCGCACCATCTCCGATTTTGGGCGCACTGCCAATCGTGAGATGTGCTACGTCGGCAATGGTGATGGGCGTATCATCCACCACTTTGATAACGGCCTGCCCCATTTCATCCAAGGCCGTGGTTTTGCCTTCACCGCGGATGATGTACTGGTTGCCATACTCGTTCAAAAAACCGCCGGAAGCATTGGTGTTGGCACCAGCTACAGCTTCTTCCAGTTCGGCAAAGGTGATATTGTAGTACTTCATCCGTTCAGGTGAGGCCAGCACCTGGTACTGTTTATATTCGCCTCCGATCACAACCACCTGGGAAACCCCGCCTACTGACAACAACCTTTTGCGGATATTCCAGTCAGAGAGGGTTCTTAGCTCCATAGCAGAGACGCTGTCTGAGGTAACACTCAGCAGCATGATCTCGCCCATGATGGAAGAGACCGGCGCCAGTACCGGGCTGCCGATGCCGGGCGGTAGGGTTTCACCTACCTGCGTAAGCTTTTCACTGACGATCTGCCGGGCCCGGTAGATTTCCGTGCCCCATTCAAACTCTGCCCAGACAATGGAAATACCCATCGCCGAAGAAGAACGAATCCTTCTCACATTCGGCGCACCGTTCAGCGCGGACTCTATCTGATAAGATACCAGTCTTTCTACTTCTTCGGTAGCCATGCCGTGCGCTTCTGTCAGCACCGTCACAGTAGGTGCGGTCAGATCAGGAAAAACATCTACGTCCATCTCAAGGGCGATGATGCTACCGGCAATGGAAATGACCAGCGCCAGAAAGAGCACGACCAGACGGTTTTTCAGGGAGGCATCAATAATTCTGTTCAGCATCATTCTTTGATTTTAATGTTGATGTCCATGTGCAGGAACCGAAGAAGACATAGACGCCATTTTAACCTGGTAAGCCCCTTGCGTGACCACCATATCGCCTGCCTGAATGCCTGA
>JBBSNI010000291.1:0-7603 GCA_038232695.1 Cytophagales bacterium | reverse complement strand
AGACTACCGGAACGGAACGCTGCAAAGCACTGACTGGTATCCTTTGGTTGTCAGCGATTATGCCCCTCAAACACTGCATAACATAAGTGCAACGGGTGGCAATGAAAAAACCACTTATTATGTAGGGCTGGGTTATTTATATCAGGAAGGTTTCTTTAAATCACGCGATTTAATTTATAACAAATACAACATCCGCTCCAACATAAGCACTCAGATCACCGATCAACTTACCCTGAATCTGAACTTAGGGTTGATCATGGACGAACAGGATCGTCCCTACCAGGATTCCTGGTGGATTATCCGGGGGTTCTGGCGGCAAGGCGCTCACATACCCGCTTACGCCAACAACGATCCCACCAAGCCTTTTCATGGACTGATAGAGGGTGACAATCCGATCTCATTCATGGATAAAGACATTGTGGGCTACCGGGAATTCAACAAAAAATGGATACAAACTTCCGCCAGCCTACAATACGATATCCCCGGAGTAGAAGGACTGTATTTGGAGGGCTTATTCAGCTACGATTATAACGTGGAAGACAACAACATTTTTCAGCGGGAATACAAACAGTACCGGTACGATGAGGCTTCAGATACTTATACAACATTCACCCGTCAATCACCCAACCGGGTCAGAAGAGAAGCCTATTTCAGGCATCAGACGCTGGGCCGAGCCTCTGTAAATTACGGAGCTGATTTCAACAAGCACCAAGTAACGGGCATCGTGTTGGGAGAGGCGCAAAAAAAACAGAGCGATAATTTTTTCACCCAAAGGGAATTATTGCTTCAGCTTCCTTATCTGTTTGCAGGTATTCCTGAAGGGCAACTCGCGAGCATGAACTCAGACGCCAATGTCGGCCTTTATGAAAACGCAAACCTAGCCTTGGCAGGCAGGGTCAACTATACGTACGATAGTAGGTATTTGGCTGAAGTTCTTTTCCGCTACGACGGGTCATCGAAATTTGGAGAAGGTTCTCAGTGGGGCTTCTTCCCCGCGGCTTCCGTAGGGTGGCGTATTTCGGAAGAAAGTTTTATGAAAAACGCTGCCGGCCTTTCGTTCATAGAACAGTTGAAGTTTCGTGCCTCCTATGGTAAAACGGGGGATGATGGCGCATCAAGCTACCAATTCATTTCCGGATATAATTACCCTACCAATACCGATAGAAGAAACTTTACCGGTGGGTATGTGTTTGATGGAAGTTTCAACGCCAGCGCCGATAACAAAGGCATTCCCAATCCAAACATTACCTGGTATACCTCCAAAACCTTAGATATTGGCTTCGACTTTATCGGCTGGAATGGCCTTTTCGGGATAACGGCAGACTATTTTAGTAGAAACCGCGAAGGTCTACTGGCCACTAGAAGCGGGGGGATACCCACCGTGGTGGGTGCTGCGCTTCCCGAGGAAAACCTGAACGGGGATCGCACCTACGGCTTTGATTTAGAACTTTCCCACAACAACAATATCGGAAAACTGTACTATAGCGCTAGGGGGCTGTATTCCCTGGCACGGGTCAAACGACTATATGTAGAACGTGGGGCCATAGGAAGCTCCTGGAGCAATTGGAAAAACAACCAAAACAATCGTTTGCAAGGGGTACATTCCGGGCTTCAGGGCGAAGGACAACTTCAGTCGTGGGAAGAGATCTGGTCAAGCCCAACGTACATTGGCCGTGGCACTATTATCGGAGATTATCAGTACGAAGACTGGAATGGTGATGGCGAAATCAATGGGAATGACGTACACCCCATCCGCTACAATCAGAACCCGTGGATGAACTTCAGTTTGATTTTCGATGCTTCCTACAAAGGTTTTGATTTAAATTTACTTTTGCAGGGCTCTGCCATGAGTTCCTTAATTTATGGCGAGCAGCTTCGTGAGCCGATGTGGGGAAGCGGCAACTCAGGCGCCATGGAACAATTTATGGACCGATGGCATCCCGCAGACCCCAATGCTGATCCATACGATCCGGCAACGGAATGGGTGTCCGGTCATTATGCCTATACCGGGACCCTGCCTGATGTAAACTCTACCTTCAATACCGAAAACGGGACTTATCTAAGACTGAAAAGTATAGAACTCGGCTACACCGTTCCTTCGGAAATCATTCAGCGGATTGGCATTACTAATTTGCGCATTTATGCCAATACCTATAATCTGTTCACCATTACCAAGGTCAATTATGTAGACCCTGAGCATCCTAATGATACTTATGGATATCTGTATCCATTGAACAAGAGTATTACTGCCGGAGTAAATGTTAATTTCTAATACGATATAGCTATGAAATCAAAATATATATTAGTCATGATATTGGCGTTTGGTAGCCTGGTAACTTCCTGCACTGACTATCTGGAAATACCGCCCACAAACGTTGTGCGAGACGAGGATATCTTTACCGATGCGACCAGTATGTCGGTTTATATGGCTCGGATATACAGTCAAATGCCTTTTGAGGATTTTAAGTATTCCCCGGCTCGTCAGTTCTTTGATGACTGGCTCGTCACGCCCGGAGCCAACTCCGGTGAATCTTTAGGTCGTGATGCCGGCACTGCCATGACCTCCGAAGGCTGGGCGCGCAACGGGCCTTACTGGGAGCGCGCCTTCAACCTACTTCGTGATGCCAACCGCCTGCTGGAAACCCTACCAAAATATGAGTCCAATTTTAGCGAAGCGGAATACAATCATTTTATAGGAGAAGGATACTTTGCGCGCGCGATGGTTTTCTATGCTTTGGCAAAGCGATATGGAGGTGTTCCCCTAGCGACATCTGTATTGAATTATCCTGAAGTACCGGTCGATGAACTCGAAATCCCAAGGTCAACTGAAGAAGAAACCTGGGATCAGGTGATGGCCGATTTCGATAGGGCCATCGATAACCTCTCTGAAAACAGCCCTATGCGAGGCTATGCCAACAAGTATGTGGCTTTAAGTTTCAAGTCCGAAGCCATGTTGTTTGCAGGATCAGTCGCAAAATACAATAAGATTACAGGGTTTGGCGAGAAAACAGGTGTGCGTGTTATCGGTTTCGAATCGGGGGCTACCGCTTCTGTAAAGTATTTCAAAGAAGCCTACAATGCTGCCCGTGAAGTAATGATGTCAGGAAAATATTCACTTTATTTGGCAAAATGGGCACCCAATGACAAGGAGGCTCAATATCAAAACATGGTAGATATGTTCTTCGACATCTCAAGCCCCGAAAATATTTATATCAAAGAATACCAGTTCCCGGATTTAACTCATGGCTATGATGCGTACAACATCCCACGGCAGTTGATGGGTGGAAATGGTTATTCTGCCGGCAATGCCCCTACGCTTGACTTTGTGGAGATGTTTGACGGTTTCGAAAAAAATGCCGACGGCACGATTAAAGTATTCGATGACCAGGGCAATTATTTGTTGTTTGACGATGTGACGGACATATTTGCCAACGCCGAACCCCGCCTTCGTGCTAATGTGATTTTACCTGGTGCTGTTTTCAAGGGCGAAGTCATGGAAATCCGCCGGGGCATTTATACCGGAGATGCTACCAACGGCATTGATCCGCTGAGAGTTGTCAATGGCGGTGCCCCCGATTATACGGTTTCCGGCCCCACGAAATACAACCAGGTGGATGCTTACACCGCTACCGGTGAATTTGATGAGAAAGAACTTTTCTTATCTCAGAATGGCACAACCCACGAAACCGTTGAGCTACCCGATGGAACAGAAATGAACGCGGGTGGCAAAAATGGCCCCTTTACTGCCGATGGTACGGCTGCTATGACCGGGTTTATCGTTCGCAAGTGGTTGGATCCCAATCTGGACCAAAGCCTGGTACTGGAAGCCCGCTCCGAGCAGCATTTCATTTTGATGCGCTACGCCGAAATACTTTTGAATGCTGCCGAAGCGGCGGCTGAGTTGACTCTGGCCGGAGAGATCGTACCCAGTGGTGATAATCTTCCGCAAGTGGCCTTTGATGCGATCCAGGCGATTCGCGAAAGAGCCGGAGCAGACCTTTTGACCAACCTGGCTGAAATTTCGGGACAAAGTGGACTGGAAGTCATTCGCAAAGAGCGTAAGAAAGAACTAGGGTTTGAGCACAAAACGCTCTGGGACATCCGGCGATGGCGCACCCAACATTCCGAAATGCTGAATGGCAATACCCAAGCGGATGGAGCATACTACAGGGGTCTGTACCCCTTCTATTCATCACAAACAGGCCAATATTTCTTTGATGCCGGTTTGGATGAAGATAGGCGCGTTTTCCGTTTTACGGAGCAAGATTATTACCTGGCCATACCAGGCAATGAAGTGTCCAAGAGTCCTGTGATTGACCAGCAGCCTGGCCGTTAACCTAACCCAAAATCTAAAAAAGATGAAGAATATATCTATTATCATTTTATGCTGCCTAACGATAGTTTCTTTCAGTTCTTGTGAAATTGATAACTATGAATGGCCTGAGGAAACGCTAAAAGGAAGAGTCGTGGACGCTGAAACCGGTGAACTCGTTTTGACAGACCAGGGAACGGAAGGAACGCGTGTAAGATTGCGTGAACTTAGCTGGACCGAAACCGAAGTCCCGGATAACTTTGATTTTTATTGTATGAAAGAAGGGGTGTTTCAGAATACAAAAATTTTCGAAGGATTTTACAACATTCAGGTCGACGGTGCTTTCATCCCTCTGTTACGGCTGAATAGTGCAGGGGATACCATCGCCGACGAAACGATTTATACCGATATTGCAGGTGTTACCGAAGTGGAGTTTAAAGTCCAGCCTTTTCTAAAAGTCGAATGGATAGGCGAACCAACGGTCAGCAATGGCCAGGTTACCGCGACCATACAAGTAACCCGAGCGGTCAGCCCCGCTGATTTTAAGGCCAAAATCGAGCCTATGGACAATTACAGTGATGACATGCTGAATGTAACGGATGTGCGCTTGTTTGTAAGCCAGGTGCCTTATGTTGGTTACCGCGATTGGGACAACAGGTACACTACAGAGCTCAATTATGAGGGAGACTCTTTTGAAGCTCTTTTGGGTCAACCGATTACGATTACCACGAACGGACTGATTCCACCAGGCAGAACTGTTTTTGTGCGTGCCGCCGCCCGAATAAACTATGCTACTGAGAATATCAATCGCCACAATTACAACACAGCGCTTAGAGTGGATATTTCTCAATACTAAATAATTTGATAATTCATGATTGGAAGGCATTTTCTCCAAAGCGATGGGATGATTTCCTTCATATAAAACGACAAGCCATGTGTAAAAAAAAACTTATCTGCCTTTCCATAACGATCTTTCTGGCAGCGATGACTGCCATTCAAAGCAATGCCCAGAAGCCAGATCAAAAAAATAGAGAGAAAACCGCCTTTCAAACTTCCAATCCCTGGAAACCTGTTACTGATGTAAGGGCGGATGTCGCCATCGTGTACAGTGTAAAAGACCATCATGGCAATGGAGGCACATCCTTTGAAAAACGCGTACAGTCGTGGCGCGACAGAGGTTATATCACCCATTTCATGACTGGCATAGCCTGGGGTGAATACCAGGATTATTTTACCGGAAAGTGGGATGGTAAACCCCACCTGGACGAAGGCCAGGTAACGCAAAAAGGGGATACCATATGGCATGGGCGCATGGTGCCCTATATTGTTCCGTCGGAAAACTTTCTCAAGTATATGAAAGAAACCCAGATAAAGCGGGTCATCGATGCAGGGATAGATGCCATTTATCTGGAAGAGCCGGAATTTTGGGCAAGGGCAGGGTACAGCGAAGCATTCAAACGGGAATGGAAAGATTACTATGGGTTCGATTGGCGGCCCCAGCATGAATCGCCTGAAAATACCTATCTGTCCAATAAGCTAAAATACCATTTATATTATCGCGCATTGGAAGAATGCTTTAATTATGCCAAAGAATACGGGAAAAGCAAGGGGATGAATGTGCGCTGCTATGTTCCTACACACTCTTTGGTCAACTATTCCCAGTGGCAAATTGTGAGCCCCGAAGCAAGCCTGGCATCTCTGCCTGCCATGGACGGGTACATTGCCCAGGTATGGACGGGTACATCGCGCGAACCAAATTATTATAATGGAAAAGCAAAAGAGCGGGTATTTGAAACCGCTTATCTGGAGTATGGTTCTATGGAATCAATGACTGCCCCGACCGGCAGGAAAATGTATTTTCTTACCGATCCGATAGAAGACCGCGCCAAAGATTGGGCAGATTATAAAAAGAATTATCAGGCAACTTTTACAGCCAAATTGTTATATCCCAATATTGCCAATTATGAGGTGATGCCCTGGCCCGACCGCATCTATGAAGGACTTTATAAGATGAGTGCTAACAGCGATGAAAAAGCGGGAATTCCCCGTTTCTATTCAACGCAAATGCAGGTCATGATCAACGCGCTAAACTTTATGCCAGTGTCGGATATAAAGCTGACCGGGGCACCCGGCATCAGTGTATTGATGTCGAATTCGCTGATGTTCCAGCGTTTTCCGACCCATCAGGGATACGAAGACCCGCAACTTTCCAATTTTTACGGGCAGGCTTTACCATTTCTCAAGCGGGGCATCCCCGTAAAAACCATGCATCTGGAGAACACCTCATACCCCGAAACCTGGAAAGATACCAAGGTGCTGATCATGTCGTATTCCAATATGAAACCTTTGTCACCCGAAGGTCATAAATACATTGCAGCGTGGGTGAAAAACGGGGGTGTCCTTGTTTATGGCGGAAGGGATGTGGACCCATTCCAAACTGTGCAGGAATGGTGGAATACCGGGAAAAATCATTATAAAGCGGCTTCTGAGCATCTGTTCGAAACGATGGATATCAAAGCTTCACCGGATGAAGATGGAGAATATCAATATGGAAAGGGCACGGTATATATCATCAGGCAAGATCCGAAAGAGTTTGTGTTAGAAGCCAACCACGATAAGGACTTTGTAAATACGGTAAAGCGGTTATATGAGCAAAACGCTAAGGCCGGATCTTTTGATTTCAAGAACAATTTTTATCTGGAGCGCGGACCTTACGATCTTATTTCCGTGCTGGACGAAAGCGTGAGCGATGAACCCTACGTGCTGAAAGGGCGATTGGTTGATCTGTTCGATCCCAAGTTGCCTATCCTCAAAGAGAAAACCGTACAGCCCGGCGAACAAGCCTTTTTATATAATGTTGACCGTGTGCCAGACCAACAAAAGCCACAGGTTCTGGCCTCGGCATCCCGTGTGTATGATGAGAAAGTTGCCAATGGCAGTTACTCCTTTATTGCCAAAAGCCCATTGAACACGACCAATGTGATGCGGATACTTTTGCCAAAAAGCCCAACGAAATATAAGGTTTACGACCATACAGGAGCCCAAATAAAAGAGGCTTCCTGGGAATGGGACAACGAAAGCAAAACAGGATTGATGACTTTTGAAAATAATCCGGAGGGGGTAAAAGTAGCTTTGGATTGGTAAATAAGTCAAATTGCTATGTTCTATGAAACGCACATTATACCTTCATAATCGCTGATAGATACCCGCTGGCTTACTTTTTTTAAGACCACTTTGCGGCTGATAGGCACATAGGCGTTCGACATAGAAACGGCAATTCCTTATTTTCTT
>JBBSNI010000290.1:0-7691 GCA_038232695.1 Cytophagales bacterium | reverse complement strand
CAGCCTGGGCGTCCGGCTCAGCCAGCAACAATATAGCATGGAAGGCCTGGGCAACCGCTCCGTATTCCTGGCTGATGTGGGCGGCGTAGCTACCCTTTTTCCCGAACTGACCTTCGGACTGCAGATCAGGAATATCAACAGAGCTACCTTGTCGCGGTACACCGGCGAAAAAGTGCCTTCGCGCGTGCAGGCCGGATGCGCTTATCTTCCGGGCAAACAGTTTCGCCTGCAGGCAGAAGCCGTATATGAGATCAGCCAGCGTCCGGTGTATACGGTAGGGGCAGAATATGTGTGGGCTGAAAAAGTAAGCTTTCGGACAGGCATCAACAGCCGGAGCCTGCAACAATTCTTCGGGCTGGGGCTGGCGCACCGGTTGCTGGATATTGACTATGCGCTCAGTGCCCATGCCAGTCTGGGACTTTCACACCAGGTATCGCTGGCTTATCATCTGATAAAACGGTGATGCCAGGACGTTACAGATATTTATTGTGGTTGATAAGCTGCTTGCCCTTGGGTCTGATGGCGCAGCCAAAAGTAGATTTTGAAAATATCTTTGAAGCAATTTTTGCCGTGCAGGAAGAAGACGTAGACTATGACGAACTGTACGAATACCTCTTCCAGTTGTATGCCAACCCTGTTAACCTGAATGAGGCTACGCGGGAAGACCTGCTGGCGATCTATCTGCTCAGCGAACGCCAGGTCAACAACCTGCTCAGCTATCGCCAGGCGTACGGCGACCTGCTAACGATCTATGAGCTTTCCTTCATCCCCGGCTTTGACCGCCCGACGATCACCCACTTGCTGCCCTTTGTCACGGTGGAGGCGGCTGCCCGTCCGCCGGTCTCCTGGCGGGAGCGGATCAGCCGGGCAGACCGTTTGTGGCTCTCCAGGCTGGAGACTACGCTGGAGCCTAAGCGCGGCTACCGGGCGGCTGATACGGCTTCCGATGCCTCGACGGCTGCGCGGTATGCTGGTTCCCCTTACAAACACTACCAAAGGTTACGGCTTAGCCGTCGGAATGATTTCAGTGTGGGGCTTACCGCAGAAAAGGATGCCGGTGAAGCTTTTCGCTGGCATCCGGCTGCCCAGCCGTGGGGCTACGATTACTATTCCTTCCATGCTCACGTGCAGCACAGAGGTAGGTTCAAAGACCTGATCGTAGGCGATTATACGATGCAGTTTGGGCAGGGGCTGCTGCTGGGTTCGGGCTTTAGCCGGGGCAAAGGCGCGGAAACGGTGCAGGCCGTACGGGGCCGGTCGCTGGGCATACGCCCCTATACTTCAGCCATGGAGACTGGTTTTTTCAGAGGGGCGGCAGGGACGTATGCTTTGCCCGCCGGTAAAAATACGGTAGAGATCACCACCTTTTATTCTAACCTTGGCCAGGATGGAAGACTGCAACAGGATACACTGGGCAGCGGATATTTCAGCAGCTTGCAAACCACGGGCTTTCACCGGACAAGTAGTGAACTTTCTGCCAGAAATAGGTTAAAAGAACAAACCTGGGGCTCGCATTTGGCTTATGGCAATGCGGCGAATACTTTTCATGCCGGTATTTTGTATGTACAAACAGACTTTTCGCATCCGTGGCAGAAATCAGATCGTTTGTATTACCTGTACGAGTTTTCAGGCAATCAAAACTACAACGGCGGCATGCATCTGGACTACACCCGGGGCAGGGTGAGCGCGTTTGGCGAACTGGCCCGCTCTAAAAGCGGAGGCACCGGCGCTTTGGCAGGGCTGACTGCGTATTTGTCTGCCCAACTGCAAGGGGCAATAGTGATCAGAAATTATGACAGGAATTTTCATTCTTTCTATGGAAGCGCTTTCGGAGAAAACACCCGCAATCTGAATGAGCAGGGCATCTACTGGGGCATCAAAGCGGCACCTTTCCGACGGACTGTTTTCGCGGCTTACTATGATTATTTCCGTTTTCCCTGGATGCGTTACCGGGCGTCGGCGCCTTCCGAAGGATATGAATACCTGTTGAGAGCTGACCATACGTTGAATAGAAAAACAAACCTGTATCTGCAATACCGGGAAGAAACTAAGTCAGTAGATGTAGAAGGTGTGCTGCCGCTGGTATTGCCAGGTACTAAAAAAAGCCTGGCGTTGAACCTGCGCCACCAGGTCAGCGAACTGCTGCGGATACGTACCCGTGTGCAACACAGCCAGTATGCGCTCAACAGTGAGACCACCCGTGGCTTTGCCATTGCGCAGGATGCTTCGCTGGCGTTGGGCAGGTGGAAAGCTGATGCCCGCTATGCTTTGTTTCATACCGATGATTACGCCAACCGGCAGTACGTGTACGAAAATGATGTGCTGTATGCTTTTTCGGTACCCGCCTACAGCGGGCTGGGGATGCGCTCGTACGTAGTCCTGCGCTATGAGATCAACCGGTATATGCAAACCTGGTTTCGGGTAGCCCGCACGATCTATGAAGACCGCACGGAGATTGGCAGCAGCCTGGAAACCATAGAAGGCAATGCCCGTACCGATCTGAAGTTTCAGTTTTTGATAAAATGGTAAGATACATTATAAGGTCAACATCCCGTTAGGGTAAATAAAGTTATAAAGTTAAAACAGGACATCTCCTTTTATTTTCATTCAAACAACAATAACTATGACAGCAGTGCAGTCTGATTCCACGTTAGTTCAAGAGATGGATATAGCCTGGCAGCGGTATCATATCAGCCTAAGAGACGGTGGACCGCTTTATGCAGAAACGAACCTGGAGCAGATGATCATAGAACCCTGGAATGCCTGGTCTTCCCTGCTGTTGATCGTACCTGCCGTATACTGGGCGATCAGGCTGCGCAACCGTTACCGCGACTATCCATTCATTAGCTTCTGCATACCCTTGCTGACGCTGGGCGGGCTGGGCAGCACCCTGTTTCATGCTTTCCGGGCTTCGCCTTTCCTGCTTTATATGGATGTATTGCCTACCGCCATTCTGACCCTTTCGCTGGGACTTTACTTCTGGAAAAGTGTTTCGGGGCGTTGGTGGATTGGCATCGCTGTGGTTGTCTTTTCTGTCCTGTGCAGGGTTTGGGTACACACGATTTTTGTCAAACATACTGCCATCAACGTAGGCTATGCCATCACCGGCACGGTCATTTTTGTGCCTTTGTTATGGATGCTCTTCAGAACTCATTTTCAAAAGAGCGCGGCTATTTTTTTAGCCATTGGTTTCTTTTTGCTGTCTCTTTTTTTCCGGGAAACAGATGCCTGGGAAAACCAGGTGTTGCCGATGGGTACGCACTTTCTTTGGCATACCTTCAGCGCCGCAGGGGCGTTTTACCTGGCAAAATATCTGTATTTCCTGGAATCCGGGCAACTTGCTAAGAAAAATTCAAAGTGCTGGAAGCCGATGTGGAAATGCTGAAAAGAAAAGTTGGATGAAATCTACTACCCGTTTTCATCGCTTTATAATTTTATAAGCATACACCTTCCCCTGCCGGTATACCCGGACTACATACACCCCGCGACTGAGAGTCGACAGATCAAGCTGAGTCTCCGTGCGGGCGGAAGCATACACCTGGTGAAAGACTTCCTTGCCGTACATATCCAGTACGCTGATTTCCTTATGCAGACCTTCTATCCTCAGTTCGCCTTCCGTAGGATTGGGGTAAATTTTATAAAAAGGTTCTTCGGAAACAGCAGCTTCACCAGGAACAGCCGTCAGCACCCGGTCTTTGTCGAAGCGGGGACGCATCATCAGACTGCCTTGCAGGTCAGGATTCTGCTGCCACTCACCACGAACGTTATAGAATATTTTATTACCTGTATTGGTGTTTTTATCAAAACCGACCACGGCAATTGCATCGCCTACCTGTTCGTAGCCGATATAGAAAGTGTCCTGCACGAAAACCGGGGAAGTAAGTTCAAAAGAATAGAACTGATCAACAGCATTTGGTTGTACGCTTGCCGGTGAGCTGATCCCCTGGTTAAGCGTATCGTTTTCCAGCGATCTCCAGACAAACAATTTAAGCGGTGTACCTGCGGCATTTTGATTGATAGATGGAAAATACACATCAATATGGGTAAGCAACGCACGTTTGGGCGTATAAAACTGGTAGGCCAGCTTTCCGTTCTGCTGGTTGAGCTCTATGCCGTACTCAGCGCCTCCATCGTCATAGGCAAAGTGTTCGTCCAGCACAAAAGTAGTGCGCACCGTATCGTTGACGCGGTAGTCTACCTGCTGGCTAAAAACCGTATCGGCACCGTTGATCGCCGACACCAGGAAACGGTCGCCCGACGTCAGGTAAAATTCCGTCTCTAAATACAGGGAATCCTGGTTCAAATCCAGCGTATTCACGTCCAGCGGCGCTGCCGTGATCGTGCGGCGGTCTCCACCGGCAGGCACCGGGCTCAGGGCATTCTGGTCGTTGAGCACGGCAATAGGTTGTCCGGTATTTTTATTATTAACCAAAGCAGTAAAGCGCACCGGCTGTAGCTGTACGTTCAGGTTATAGAAGCCTACGGAACTGTTGCCGATGTACATCGCCGGATTTTCCCTGAAAATCTTCATAGGGATGGCTGTGTATTCTTTGAACAGCGAAGAGGGTGGCGTGGTAAGCGCCCTGTCCAGGTAGGCTGTATTCTTTTCCGAGCGGTTTTTGTTCAGGTAAATATAGTCTACATTCCAGGTATCGAACCCGCCGGACTGCCGGTTGTACGACTGGAAGCGAAACTGGAAACCACTGTGAAAAAAGGAAGCATCAACGACGGCAATGATCTCCTGAAAAAACGCATCGGTAGGGGTTGCCTCGCTGCCGCTGCGTACCCATTGGGTAACCCACTCGCTGCTGTCGTTTTTGAACTGCAAACGCAGGGAATCTTCCGGGTCAGGCAGTTCTCCGTTGCCTTTTTGCTGCCAGAAAAAGCTGAAAAATACCTGGCTGCGCTCGTTCACCGGCACCAGTGCCAGGTTGATGGGTTTGGACACGAGGCTGTCCGACAAACCTCTGTTCAAGTTGTTAACATTATAGCCGCGCCCGGAAGCGTCTACGCCATCGAAGGTAGCCACCCCGATAGAAGGCGGCTGGATCGCCATGCCCGTATTGATGCGCACATGCCGGCTGCCGGCCGTCCACAGGCTGGTATCCGGCTGGAAGGAAGGGGCAATCGTATCCGTAGTAAATGTAGTAGAGAAATCATCCCAGAAAGGCAGTGTGAGCGTATCGCCTGCCGCCTGCTGCCGCAATGTGGTGTGCGCATCGCCGGCTATATATCCCAAGGGAACCAACCGCAGCGTAGGCGGCGACTGGGCGAATGCCTGCACGGCAACTTGCCATAAAAGCAGGCAAAGCAGAGGTTTCGACAGGTGGGGATAGGTAGTAGGTATAATAGTCAAGAAAAAATTAGTTTATGTTGTCCTGGCTGGCTTCTTCGGCGTTGTCCAGGATCGTTTCTTGTTGCTCGGTCTGCACGTCCAGCCACACGTCCACTTCCTCGCCGATCTGTATCTTTCTGCCGGAAGCAGGCGACTGCCGTACGATCACCAGCCGCTGCTCTGCCTGCTGTGTTTCATTCTTAGGATCGCGGCTGGCAAGTGCCTGGTTTCTGAACATGACACTGCCCAGCTTCAGCCCGGAGCCAACGACCAGAAACTCGGCATCTTCGAGCTCCATACCTTCCAGGTCAGGTATTTCCAGGGTAGTATTGCCCAATCCATCACCGACGACCAGGTCAATTTTAGACCCTTTAGAGATAAAGTCGCCTGCTTTGATGGTTTTGCCGCTGTACTTTTGTTCCAGCACTGCATTTTGTGCCAGGTCGGGTACATATTTAATTTCGCCTCTTTCCAGTCCGTAGCTTTGCAGCAGCAACTGGGCGTTTTTGACGGAGCCATCTACCAGGTTGGGCATTTTTACCTGCGGCGGGTTGGCAGCGTTCAGCGTCAGGAAAACCTTGCGGTTCTCTTTTACCTTAGAGCCTGGCAGCGGATACTGTTTCAGGATGGTCAGCGGCTCGTATTCGGAAGTATAGCCGGAGTCGGCCAGCACCTCGTAGTGCAGGTTGCGTTTGGTCAGAAACTCATCGATGTTGTTGAGACTGATCCCTTCCAGGTCGGGCACCGTCACGGTCTCGCCGTGGTTGGTCGTGGCAGGAAGGTACATATAGAAAAAGCCTACGATCAGCAAAGTGCCGACCGCCAGGATAATGCCTACGTGGATCAGCAGGTCTTTCAGAGAATTTATTTTGAACAGGTTCATGCGTTAAAGCGCTCTACTTTATGGTTTTTAAGTTTTGTTAGCACAAATCATACCCTGATCTGGCTGTTGACAATATGGCTGATCTCCAGTCCGGCTGCCCGTATCTGCTGGGGGATGATACTTTCCCTGGAAAAGCCGGGTGTAGTGTTTACTTCAATAAAATACAACACTTCACCTTTGAGCAAATAATCAATCCGCGCCAGCCCCTTACAGTTGAGCAAGGTATAAATTTTCTCAGTCAGCCGCTGGCATGTTTCCGTCACTTCCGGGCTGACACGCGCCGGGGTGATCTCTTCCGAGGCGCCTTCGTATTTAGCCTGATAGTCGAAGAATGCATTTTTAGAAACAATCTCAGTAACAGGCAAAGCCCTTGCCTTGCCATTTTCCCGGAACACACCGCAGGTCAGTTCTTTCCCCTGGATATACGCTTCTACCAACACCTCCGTGTCGTGTTCAAAGGCTTTATCAATGGCTGCCGCCAACTGTTCTTCCCGGTCTACTTTGCTGGCACCGAAGCTGGACCCGCCGTTGTTGGGTTTGACAAAACAGGGAAACTGAAACGCCCGGGCAATTTCGCCTGTTTCATAAGGCTCCTCCCGCGAGAGCATCCTGGACTGCGGTGTGGTGATGCCATAGCTCTCCACGATCTTTTTGCAAAGGCTTTTGCTGAAAGTAACAGAACTGGCCAGCACCCCGCACCCGCTGTAGGGAATCCTGAGCAGGTCGAAGTATCCCTGTATCTTTCCGTCTTCTCCGGGGGTTCCATGGATCGTATTGTAAACGAAGTCGAAGTGGATTTCTTGTCCGTCCCGCTGGAAGCTGAAGTTATTTTTGTCGATAGCAAACGGCTGTCCGTCTACTTCCGCATACCAGCCCTCTTTGCTAATCATGACCAGGTAGGGTTGGTAACGGGTTCTGTCGATAGCCTCTAAGATGGTCGCGGCGCTTTTAACAGAAATGACATATTCGCTGGAAGTACCTCCGGCGGTGATTGCGATGTTCTTCATAACTTTTACTTTGGGTTTGGTCAAGCAAAGTTATAGGCTTTGGGAGAATTGCAAAAAATTAAATGGCAGGAAGCGTAGGAATTTTTGAGAGGGATGTAAGAATAGGCTTTGAGATGAAAGATTACAGGCTTCTTTAACCCAATCCCACATGTCTTTCAATGCGCTTGATCCTTTCCCGGAGGTCTGCCAGGTCGTCTAATTTACGTTCTATGTCCACAAGCTTAGCTGTTTGGTTTTCCAGCACATCTACTATCTTGCTGAGGATCACTTCGTGTTTGTCCAACCTGTTATTCATACCAGACATCTGTTCTACCATTTGGTCCTGTAGGGTTTCCGCACCAAAATTATCCGGTAAGGATTTGTTTGAGATAGTCGGTGTTACGGGCGGCTTTTTTTCTTTTACGCTTGATACTAATCTTCTGAGGGTCTTTCTTTAATAGATGCAGTGCCCATTTGCGTACCAAGT
>JBBSNI010000289.1:0-7706 GCA_038232695.1 Cytophagales bacterium | reverse complement strand
ATGCCTATCGCATTTATTTCTCCGCCCACACCCCCTTGGGTGCGCAAAGCAGGCGGGTTAACAACGACCACACCGCCCAAAGCTTCCGTCCCGTATTTAACCGTAGCGGCTCCTTTGATCACTGAAATGTTTTTAGCAATAAAAGGATCAATCTCAGGGGCATGTTCGGCGCCCCACTGCTGCCCTTCCAGGCGGATACCGTTGTCCAATATCAGGATACGGTTGCTGTGCAGACCGTGTACGATAGGCTTTCCTATACTGGCGCCGGTTTGCAGGGTGCTGACGCCAGACAAACGCTCAAGAGATTCGGCCAAGGAGCGCCCCTGCGTTTTTGCCAGTTCCTGACCGCTCAGGGTATTTTCAGTCAGCGTCGAGATACCGCTGTCCGTTTTTTTGCCCTGTATCAATACATTATCCAGCAGTTTGTCTTCATCAGTGAGGTATACCGTGAGTACGGAGTCTTTGGATAAATCCAGGGTCTCTTCAAAAGTTTTATATCCTACGAAACTGATGGATACGTGGCATTTGCAATCGCAGAGTTGGTTTAGCTCGAAGGCACCTTCCTGGTTGGTCACGCTGCTTCGATTGAGGCTGTCTATCCGTATGTAGGCGTTGGGAAGCGGCTCCTTGGTTTGCAAATCGTATACTTTGCCCTGAACACTACATGAACATGCTGCCGGTATATGCCCCGCCGATTGCCCAAAACTGGCAGCGATGAAGGTAAACGAAAAAGCAACAACCAATAGACAAAGAATGACAGTACGCTGTAGTGTATGCAAGGTATTACAGAAAGAAAATTGGTGAATGAGGTGAAATTTACGCAACAGGGTTGCATTTGCAAATATGGCAAAAAGCTTGTCGAAAGGCTAAATTATCCTTTAGTAATAGGGCGATTGGTTGGGAAAATATGATGGAGAAGCTCGTCGAAAAAAAATATGCGAAGCCACTGACTTCGCATATTTGCTGTGATTAGATAGTCATCTTCTTCGAATCTGCCGGTAAAGAAACAGAAGCAGCAGGGCACCGGCGATGGCGACCAGAAAACTTCTGAAGTCAAAAGAGTCAACACCGCCAAAACCTAAGGCGCTTCCGATAAAGCCGCCGACGATTGCTCCGGCGATACCTATCAGAATAGTGATGATGAAACCTCCGGGATCGTCTCCCGGCATGATCCACTTAGCGATTGCTCCGGCGATGAGGCCGAAAATGATCCAAGTTAAAATTCCCATGGTTGATTGTGTTTGGTTGGTAAAAAATTGAGTAAAATATAAATTAGAAAAAATTATAACAGTATAACAACTTTCAGATGCATTATTTGTTCAAAACGCACGAATTGTTGCCCAATCTAATGATTGATACGTCCGAAATTGCTTCTATTTACGTTCGGACACTGTATCATTGCTTGTCCTGCATACTGATCTTACCGCCTTCTTTTCGCAAGGTCGTCAGGTATTCCACCAGGTCTATCAACTCTTGCTGGCTCATGGTACGCTCCAGATTGTCGAACATCAGCGACTGTTTCATTGGCTCGGTAGAAGCCACATTGGCCAGGTCATAGGTGTTGGTCAGCCCGCCGTACATGCGCATCTGTAGCTGGTCTTCGGTTTTGTTCAGTATGTATCCAGTCACCTGGCTGCCGTCTTTGAGAGTTACGTTGTAACCTTCATACCCGAAGCTGATGCCTTCGCTGGGTTCCAGGATCGCTTTGTACAGCCCTTCCTTGGGCAGCTTGTCGCCAATCTCAGACAAAGCAGGCCCATAGTCTATCCCCTGCCCGTTGACTACATGGCAGGTCTGGCAGGCACGGGCAAACACCGCTTGTCCGTTTTCCGGTTTTCCTTTCATGGTTACCAACTTAGCTACAGGGGGGAGGGCATTCTCTCCGCCGCCCTTGGCAGGCATGTTCAGCAGGGCGGCGGCTTTCTCATATACGCCATTCCGCATGGTCATAGACAACACCTGGGCAGCTACCGAATCTAAGTCAGCATGAAGGTCACCGCTCTCCACGATCTCCAGCAGGCGGTCTTCTCCGCCCCAGCTTCCGGCAAAGGCCATGATAGCCTCTTTCCTTACCGGCAGACTTTCTTTCTGGTTGGTAATGACCGATTGCAGTATGCCAAACGACTTATCGTTGTTAACCCTTTTGAGAGCGGTGATGATGCTCGATTTCATTTTTTCATCATTGCCCGCAAAAACCTTTTTTACAGCAGCCTGTCCGTCCATTTCCAGCAAAAGCTTCATAGCTTCCGCCCCTGCTTCTTCCTGGGATTTGTCTATGGCAAGCGCCAGCAGGTCTTTATTATAATCTTTCAGCCCATACCGCTTGATGAGTTCTAGGTAGGTTTGGCTGCCCTTGACACTTTCCAGGGAAGAAGCTAATGCGTTTTTGAGCTTGGGAGACTGCTTTACCCGGTCTACATCCAAATGGTTGAGCGCCAGCAGTGTGATATTTTCCTGGTTGGGATGCTGGGCGCCTGCCAGGTCTGCCAGCACTTTTTGTTTGGAGGGGTCTTCCAGAAAATCAAAAGCCCTGAAATAACGCAGCCGGTCATGGTAAGCATCCGACTCCGACTCTCGAATAATGTCTGCCAATGCCGGAATGGTTTCTTTGGCATGTACGCGCCATACGATGTCTCTTCCGGCGGGCGTATCCCAGTTGTCGTTGACCTGGCGCATCCAGGCCTGGTAGCGTTTTTCGGGATACATATCCGCCCCGATGCCCAAAGCTTCCAGATACCAGCGGTCGTTACCATCGTGCTGCTGCGCCAGGGTAGCCCACAGTTTACTGGCTTCCGGCGAGCCGTCGTAGCGCAGCGCAATGGCTACTTCCCGCCGCACCTGCGGTGACTCATCCTGCGCTGCCTTTTGCAGCACGGGCAACATTTTCATATCTAATTGGCGCGCCATACGGATGCCCGTGATGCGAATGTCGGGGTTCTGATCTTCCAGCGCCTGCTGCACATACTGCGCTCCTTTTCCGTCTATTTTAGACAACAGCCAGAACGCCCTGGCGCGGTACCGCTCGTTGCCCGACCGCAACACCTTCTGCAAAGCGGGTTCGGCTTTTGCCCCCCCCTCATGCAGTTTGTTCCATGCCAGGTACCGTACCGAGAGGTTAGGACTTTGCAAAGCTTCTATGGCTTGCTCAGGCGTAGACAGGTCCGGCTTGTTTACTTCGTAAGGCGTATCTTTCGGAGCAATGCGATAAATCCTTCCCTGTTGCAGATCGCCTACCTGGTGACCTCCTACGCCGGGGTCGTACCAGTCGGCAATGAAGAGCGATCCGTCCGGGGCTATGCAGACATCCGACGGGCGGAACCACTGATCTTTTCCTTTGACAATGTTTTCTATCTCAGCCTTGTAGCCTGCGCCGTCTTTGGTCACCGGATAAGCTCTCACCACATTGGGGCCGGCATCGGCATGGATGATCTGGTTGCGGAAACGCTCCGGCAGAAGCTGTCCCTCGTAGATGAGTATGCCCGTTGGCGAGCCGGCGCCGGTTTGCAGCAGGTTGGGCACCACGCCGGGGTCGTTCAGGTGCCAGTGTCTTTTAGGGATTTCTTCTTCCATACCGGTGCGGTAAGCGCGCCAGTCTTTGCCTGTCACCTTATCGCGGTAGCCGTAGTTGCCGTATTCCATCACATAGTTGATGCGCACGCCTTTGTTTCCATCATCGTCGTTGTCCGACTGCCACAACGTGCCGTAGGAGTCTACCGCTACCTCGTAGTTGTTTCTGAAATTATCGCCTACCACTTCAAAGTCGCTGCCGTCCGGGTTACAGCGGAATACCATCCCTTGCTGGTAAGGGTTTTTCTCGTCAGCTACTTTCGTTCCGGTCTGTTCTGTGACGGGCTTGCCATTCTTGTCCATCAGATGGCCACCGGCATTGCCGAAGTTAAAATAAAATTTACCATCCGGACCAAAGGTAAAAGCATGGATGGCATGGTCGTGCTGCTCGCCGCCGATGCCGGTAAACAGCACTTCTTTTTTGTCGGCTTTATCGTCGCCATCGGTATCCGTTAAGAGAAATACATTGGGGCTACAGGAGACAATAGCGCGGTTGCCCATGACCCAGATGCCTAAAGCAGCATTAACGTCATTGCCCTGGTAGAAAACGGTGTTCTTATCGGCTTTTCCATCCCCGTCGGTATCTTCCAGGATCAGGATGCGATCGCCTTCCTCTTTGGTAGGGTTGTTAGGGTTCAGGGTGGGGCGGTAGTTGTAGCCTTCGCAAACCCAGATGCGCCCGCGGCTGTCGATATCCATGTTGGTCGGGTTGGCCAGCATGGGCTCGGAAGCAAAAAGGGTAGCCTGTAGACCGGAAGCTACTTCCAGGCCCGCCAGCGCGTTCTCCGGCTTTCTTCTTTCTTCTGCCGAAAGTTCGTCATAGGCGATGGTCTCCGTCTCTTCCGGGTTGCTGGTGCAACTTGATAGACTGATGCCAGAGAGGATAGGGAGAGAAAGTAGAAGAATATAAACAGAAGGGTTGTGTTTTCTTAAAATCTGAAAAATATACATCACTTTGTGCAGTTACATTACCTAATTTATAGCTGCCCAAATTAAACAAAAACATTCAAAGTTTCAGCGTAAAGAACATAAAAAAGCTGGTCGCAGCACTATATGCCACGTCCAGCCCTGGGATGATCTTGCTTTGATCAAAAAATATCGTTGAAGTCTTCTATTTCTCCATCAAAATCATCCTCTTCGTCCAGGTCAGCACCGGCTGCATCCCAGCTATGATCCAGATCAAAGTCCAGTTCTTCGCCGGTAACCTCCCAGTTGTCCTGGTCGAAATCTGCGGAGCCCGAAAAATCATCCTGAAATCCCGGGCTTCTGTGGTTTGTAAAGTTCATCATCATGTTGTTTGGTTTATTAATAAATAGTTCAATTATGAATGTAAATATTTATATCAATATTAAAAGAATTTCTAAAAGCTATCAAGGGCATGTGACTTTTATTGTAGATTTACGGATTAAAAAACTTGTTCCCGTTATGAAACTACGTCTTTGCTGCCTGTGCCTGATTATTTGTGCTCTTTTCATCGGGCCGCCCATGTTATATTCTCAGAAAATATCCCCGGATTTTAAGGCTGAAACGATAGATAACATCGACATTGGCTATGGACTGGCCATAGGCGACGTAGATGGCGACAGCCTGCCGGACATACTGCTGGCAGACCAGAAGCAATTCGCCTGGTACCGGAACGGCGACTGGAAACGTTTTGTGATGGCTGAAGATCTGACCAGGCGCGACAATGTATGCATCGCTGCACAGGACATCAACGGCGACGGGCAGGTAGAAGTAGCAGTAGGCGCGCAGTGGAACCCCGGCGAAACCACCGACACCGCCGCTTCCGGTGCAGTCTACTACCTGGTCCGCCCCGAAAATCCCGAACAAGCCTGGCAGCCTGTGCGGCTGCACCATGAACCTACCATACACCGTATGCAGTGGATGGAAGTGGCTCCCGGACAGTTTCAATTGGTCGTGGTGCCTTTGCACGGAAGAGGCAATCGCAACGGGCAGGGCAAAGGTGTCAAAGTGATGGCTTATCAGCCTCCAGGCAACCCGGAAGCTGCCTGGGATACACTCACCATTGACCGAAATATGCATATGACGCATAACCTGGAAGTGGCTGCTAACTCTTCAGGTGCTTCCTCTTTTTTTGTGGCTGGCAAAGAAGGCGTTACCCGCTATGACCGTACCCAGAGCGGCTGGCAGCCTGACCGGCTTCCGCAGATTGACCAACCTGCCGGAGAAGTCCGCCAGGGTTATCTTGAAAAAGACAGCAGCCGTTTTTTTCTAACGACCATAGAACCTATGCACGGCAACCAACTGGTCGTGTACCAGGGAAAAGACTTCAGCAGTCGTGCCATCCTGGCCGCCGACCTGGCGCAGGGTCATGCCCTGGCCTGCGCCGACCTGCTGGGGTTGGGAAGAGACCAGATCGTCGTAGGCTGGCGGGAGCCTAACGCACAGGGCAAAGTAGGCATCAGGATATTTGTGCCGGTAGACACTGACGGCGATGGCTGGATGCACTACCTGATTGATGACAACGGCATGGCCTGCGAAGACCTCAAGGTAGTAGACCTGGACTTAGACGGCGATCTGGACATCATAGCCGCAGGCAGGGCAACAAAAAACCTGAAAATCTACTGGAACCAGTTGAAAACAGGTGATAGAAAAGCTGATTAGGACTACGCTGTTTACATTCTCAACCGGCGGAAAAAATCCTGCAACATCTTTTGCGATGCATCGGCTAATATGGCTGAGCGCACGATTGTTTTAGGGTGCAGCGGCGAAGTAGAGTAGGTAGTGTATCCTTTCTTCGGATCGCTGGCACCATAGACAAGTCCTCCTATCTGTGCCCAGTACATAGCCCCGGCACACATCAGGCAGGGCTCCAGGGTAACGTACAGGGTACAGTCAGGCAAATACTTGGCGCCTACATCATGAAAGGCTGCCGTCAGCGCCAGCATCTCGGCATGGGCGGTAGGGTCTTGCAGTTTTTCGGTCTGGTTGTAGCCTTTGGCAACGATGCCCTGGTCTGAAACGACCACAGCCCCTACGGGTATTTCTCCTTCTTCCAGCGCATAACCTGCTTGTTGCAACGCCAGTTGCATGTAGTGGATATCGTCGTAATCGTTCATGGATGATGATATTTTTTGTGGGAATACGGAAATTTGGAGTTGGAAGTAAGGTACTTCTGGCTTCGGACTTCCGTCTTCCGCCCCCGGTCCAGGTGAGCCCCACTTCCGTCCCTATTTTAACTTGATGCTCTCCATGATAGTCTTAGCAGTTTCCTCCCATTGGTCGCGCCTGTCTGCCGGGCTGTTGAAGTTGAATACATAAGTTTTGCCGTCGTGAATGGTATACTGAATGTACGTATATTTTTTTACCGGCTGCTGTGGGGTCAGCGCGTCTTCTTCGGGGCGTACGATGGAGAGAAATTCAAAGACAGCAAAATCTTTTCCGTTGATCTTTTCCAGGCTTTCTTTTATAAAGGTAACCTCGTCGTAGAGGGAAAGGATGTTAGCACGGTAAAAGTTTTGCAGCATGGGCAGATCGCCAGCCTGCCACCGGGCATTGGACGTATTCACGCTGAGGTCTGCCTGCTGGTCGGGGCTAATATAAGCAGCCAGCGGTTTGCGGGCCGACAGATACCGCCGGTCCATGACCGCTTCGGGCATAGGTACAAAAGATTTGGGCAGATTCAGGGTGATGCCCTGGGCTATTTCTACACTCACGTAATCGTTTTGGGGGAGTGGTATTCCATGGTTAGACAAGAAGATAAATCCAAGCAAAAAAGCGATCATAGGTCTGTTATATTTGGTTTAAATGTAGGACTTTTGCAGTTTCTGTTTATTTAGGATACAGGATATGGAAACCTAACCCCTCATATCTAAAACACTGTTATGATCAGACTGTTGTGTTATTGATAACGAACAAAAACCATGAAAACTCTTATTACAAGCAAAAAAACGATTTTGTATGCTGTACTCTTAGCCAGCGGAATGCTGTTTTCCCAATGTGACAGCAAAAATTACAAAGAGCCGGATGATACCAACAACCAGCGGGAAGTAATCCCCGGCGAAGGGCAGGGAGAAGGCGCCGCCTATAATGAAGAAGAAGCCATGTATCCTGCCGAAAAGGTGATCAATAACACCAACCTGACCGACAACCAGCCGCTGGAAGTGGAAGGCACTTTT
>JBBSNI010000288.1:0-7726 GCA_038232695.1 Cytophagales bacterium | reverse complement strand
TGTCCTTCGCTACTTACTTATGCCTGCAAAATGGCACTTTACCTAGCTACTGGGTAAGTGCATCGTGTAGGCCAAGCCGTTTCCTTACATCAATCCATCTACTTTCATCTGCGTGAACCCGATGACCTACTCAAAGCACTGATGTTTTCATATGAAAATGCCCTTCCTCATTCAACCTACCCCGAAAACCTGGCGCGCGTTTAACGCAGTGTAACGTGTGCCGCCGATACATACGTGCCTGCCAAAGATTTGGGTGGGTAGTTTTTCTTTGATAACTTGCCATCACCGGGCAAATCCGTGCGAGTCAGTGAGTCTCTTATATTGAGCCGCCGTGGCCGGTTTGCATAAACTTTTATGTTTTAGCAAACACAAAGTTTGCACAATGATCTGCACTTTTCAGAATTTAAACACGCTCTAATGGCTGAATACACCTCAAACAGAACTATGATGCTAACATTCGCTCTTCTTCTATTCGCTATTGTTTTGATAGGATTTCCTGGTATCTTATTAATAATTGCTATAAAGGAGCTTTTGGAAGCAAGAAAAGCTACTCTGAAGCGTCCTGCGCATCCAATTAGCCAGGATGTTGTGAACAATCTCATTACAGCCGGAGGAGGCTTAGGTTACAACGAATCACTAATCAACTGCTGGCGGTTGTGTAAGCGCTTTACGAAAGCTTCGGCAAACTTGTAGCCGCTTTCCATGCCTCTGAATATTTCCATCTTCTCGTGGTTGCCGGGGTAATACTCTTTGATCTTTTGGCTTTCATGGATAAAGCAGGCTTGGTGTTTTAGCGTCAGCACTTCACTGATATCCACATAATCCGTAGGGGCAAAGTTTTGCGTTTGCGAGCCGGTCAGGACTTCGTAGAAGTATAGGTCGGGCTTGCGCTCCAGCCGTAGCCAGGCATCATAGGTCAGGGCAGCACATACCCGGTGGTCGCGGTGCGTATCGATGGGCCAGTGGGTCAGCAGCAGGTCGGGTTTTTCTGTTGTCAGGAAGGTATACATCATTTCGTATTGCCGGGCGTCGATGCCGCTGCCGCCATCGATCTGCCCCAGAAAAAAGAAAAGCAAATTTTCTTTGAATGATACAGATGCGTCACAAAAAAACGGCTGACTCAAAGCTGGATAAAGCCTGAGCAGCCGTTTCTTTCGGGCTGTGTTGCTGCTTAGTGGCGCACTTCTACCGACTGAGAATACACACTCACTACGCCAGTTCCTGCGTTGGTCACTAATAATTTTGTATATTTAAAAAAAATTCAAAGGCTATGGGCGCTATAAGAATTAATGTAAACAAACAACTGGATGGTTACACTTTCAGCATTACTCCATCCATAAGGGAGTTTGTCAAAAGGTTATTTCCTAATTCACATCCAGCTAATAATATTTTTGTTAGTTATGACACCAAAAGCGATTTTGAATCTTACTATAGCAGCTTAGGAAATAATATATTTCCAGCGCTATTGGGTATCGACGACAAAAAGGATTTGCAAAGACTTGAGGAGATTGAGTTTGTTGACGCAAAAACAGGAAATATAATTCATAAGCGGAACTTTGAGAAGGGTTCAGGTCAAGACTTCATCTGCAAAAAAAAGGCAGGAAAATTTTAACGGGCAATTCCAAGTGGCTCTTAAACAGTTACGGACTATCTCAAATATTCCTGTACACTATGTATTTATTACCCGATACAAAGACAACTGGACAAAGCCGATCATTATAAGACAAGATTATCTGCTTGATCATTTTGAAAATGATCAAGTTGGTTCTGAACATAAAGGATACATCAATTTTTATTTTTCTTATAAAAAGGATAGGGTAGAATGTTCAGGACAAGATTTTTCCAAATATGTATGTGATGATACTATCTGTCCGAAAAAGGACACAGTGTGTTCACAATCGGACAGTCCTGTGGCTGCCTTGTTTTGTTCCTAACCGTTTCATCCTTATTTTGCCTCATTAATCATCAAACACCTACTTCACAATATCTTGCCTTTATGAAACTTCCTTGTATAAGCATAATTTTAACTGCGCTTCTTTTCGCCGGATGCCAGCAGATCAGCGAGGTGCGAAGCCTGAAGATCGCCCACTCCAACGACGCTTCGCATCCGGTTCACAAAGGACTGATGTTCCTGTCCGAACGTGCCCGCGAACTCTCCGGCGGCAAGTTGGAGATTACCATCTACCCCAGCGCCCAGTTGGGGCAGGAACGGGAATGTATCGAACTCTTGCAGATCGGCAGCCTGGCGATGACCAAATCGTCGGCAGCCGTCATGGAGGGCTTTGCGCCTAACTTTAAGGTGCTTTCCCTGCCCTATATCTTTAGTAGCAAAGAGCAGCAGTTCGATGTACTCACCGGGGAGATCGGGCGCGACCTGATGCTGGAAGGCCAAAAATACTGGTTGCGGGGCTTGTGTTTCTACGACGCGGGCAGCCGCAGCTTTTATACCAAAGACAAACCCATAGAGACGCCCAAAGATCTGGTAGGCATGAAGATCAGGGTAATGCCCAGCAATACGGCCATGAATATGGTGCAGCAGTTGGGGGGCTCTCCTACCCCGATTTCTTACGGAGAGCTATACACCGCCTTGCAGCAGGGTGTGGTCGATGCGGCAGAAAATAACCTGCCCAGCTTCTACTTTTCCAGGCACTACGAGGTCTGCAAATACTATTCGCTCAACGAACACACCTCCATTCCCGACATCCTGCTCATCAGCACACTGGTGTGGGACGACCTGTCGCCGCAGGAGCAGCAATGGCTGCAACAGGCTGCCGATGAGTCGGTTGATTTCGAAAGAAAAGCCTGGGCAGAAGCCGAAGAAGAATCCCTGAAAGCGGTGCAGGCAGCAGGCGTCCATATCTCTTACCCAGACAAGGAAAAGTTTGCCGAGGAAGTCGCTCCTATGTACGAAAAATACAAAAGCGAGCCGGAAGTCTATGACCTGATCCAGCGCATCCAGGCGGTGGAGTAGTTAACTGTATTTTGGTATAATTTATCTTATAATATTCATAATAAACTCATTTTTTTGTAAATTAGGCTATCTGTCTGCCCTAATTTATATAAATTGCGCCGCTCGCTTACCTGAATTTTCATGGATATTCCACGATCAATCGCTCAGAAATTTGAAACTTTGTTAGGCAAACAAAAAGTATTGATGTTGTACGGAACTCGACGTACGGGCAAAACTACTATTGTAGAATATATAGCTAATAAATATAGCAACGATGTGTTATTGCTGCAAGGAGAAGATATGCAAGTAGCCCATCTGTTGCAACAAAGAACAATTGCCAATTACCAACAACTTGTCAAGGGAAAAAAAATCGTAATTATAGATGAGGCTCAGGCGATTCCAAACATTGGGAAGATTCTGAAATTAATGATTGACAATATCCAAGGTATTACCATTATTGCCACCGGCAGCAGCAGTTTCGATTTGATATATAATACCGGTGAGCCATTGGTAGGGCGCAACATGGTTTACCATTTATATCCTATTGCGCAAACTGAGTTATCAATGATGGAAGATCGGCTGACTACGCTCCGCAACCTTGACCAGAGGCTCATTTATGGAAGTTATCCGGAACTATGGCACCTTTCTGAAGCACAGCAAAAGGAAAACTATCTAAAGCAGTTAGTGAACAGTTATTTACTTAAAGACCTGCTGATACTGGAAAATCTCAAAGGGGCAGACGTATTATATAAACTATTGCAGTTGCTGGCCTGGCAAGTTGGTAGCCAAGTCAGCACAGTAGAATTGGGAAATAGTCTGCAATTAAACAAAGCAACCGTAGAGCGGTATCTGGATTTACTTACCAAAGTATTCATTATTTATCCATTAACTGGCTATAGTGCTAATTTGCGTAAAGAAGTCAGCAAAAGTAAAAAATGGTACTTTTATGATAATGGAATCCGCAATGCGCTGATCCATAATTTTAGCCCGTTGCGTATACGCAATGATATTGGACAATTGTGGGAACAATATATACTGAGTGAAAGAATAAAATATAACAGTTACCGCGAATATGAGCCGCAGTATTTTTTCTGGCGCACTTACGACGGACAGGAAATAGACCTGCTGGAACTGAATAGCCAGCAGCACTTGCAGGCACTTGAATGTAAATGGCAAGTTAAAAACGCCAAAAAACCGGCAGCCTTTGCCAAAGCTTATCCCGAAGCCGCTTTTACTGTGGTTGATCAAAACAATTATCTGGATTGGATCACCAGTTCCACGCCCAATCTTGCGCACGTTTAACACAGCCTGCGGAGCGCGGTTTAACGTGTGCCTTAGCCAGAGACTTGGCAACAGATCAAAATGAGGGTAGGTTTGACGACTTTCAAACGATCAGCGATACCCACCAGCTTACCCTTGGCGTAGGGATGCCTACAACATCCGGCACAGATATTTTGATCAGTATGCTGATTTTTCAATCCAACAGACCCAGGCAAACCTACTCCAAACAACATCTGCACCAGGACGAACTTCCCTATTTCGTCGGCGGACAACAACAGGTTTTTTTGATCAATGATAACACCGAAGGAATCCTGCTTTTTGACACAGCCACTGAAAAAGTCATTCAACAGACGATCTGAAACAAACGGTTACTCACGTAGTATTGCTGACCAGTATGGACTTCCGCAAAGCACCTCTGGGTTCCTCTGCGTTGAAACCTCTGTGCCACTCTGCGGTTAAAATACCAAACCATGCTAAACAACAAAACTAAAAAGGAACGTTAGGCAAAAAAACCAAATATTGCCGTATGTTTGTTGATATAGAAACCTTCCGATATGCTTAAATTATCCGAAATACGCTCCTTTGGTAACATAGAATTGCTGGCAAGGCAACTCGTAGAGGGCTTTATCACGGGGCTGCATAAGTCTCCCTATCATGGCTTCTCGGTAGAGTTTGCCGAACACCGCCTGTACAACAACGGCGAAAGCACCCGCCACATCGACTGGAAAGTATATGCCAAGACCGACCGCATGTACACCAAGCGCTACGAGGAAGAAACCAACCTGCGCTGCCAGATCGTCCTGGACAACTCTTCGTCTATGTATTATCCCCAGGAGAACAAAGGCAAGATCACCTTCAGCATCATGGCGGCAGCCGCCCTGGCGTACCTGCTCCAGAAGCAGCGCGATGCGGTAGGCATGTATGTGTTTTCGGAAGATATAGACCTGCAAACCCAGGTCAAATCTACTTCCTCGCACCTGCACAAGCTATTCCTGATTTTTGAAGATATGCTCAAAAGCCAGCCTCAGACACGCAAAACATCCGTCGCCCATGTGCTCCACCAGGTTGCCGAGAAGATTCATAAGCGTTCGCTGGTGGTGATCTTCAGCGATATGTTTGAAAACTACGGGGAGCAAGACCAGATCTTTGCCGCCCTCCAACACCTGAAACACAATCGGCACGAAGTGCTGCTCTTCCACGTGACAGACCACAAAACCGAACTGGACTTTGACTTTGAGGAAAGACCCTATGAGTTTATCGACATGGAAAAAGGCGAAAGGCTCAAGCTGCACCCCTCCCAGATCAGGGAAGCCTACCGCAAACAGATGCGCGAATACCACCACGAGCTAAAGATCCGGTGCGGACAATCAAAGATAGACTTCATCGAAGCAGACATCAACAAAGGCATGGATCAAATCCTGAGAACCTACCTGATCAAACGGGCTAGTATGAAATAAGACAGAAGACAGAAGCGGGAAGACGGAAGCAAAGATTTTAGTCTTCGGTCTTCTTTCTTCCAGCTTCTATTGACTATGCATCCAGGCTTTCTTCCCTAACAACTCTTCTTCGGATTCGCGGGCATCGGGGTCGTCTACGCAGCAGTCTACGGGGCAGACGGCAGCGCACTGTGGTTCTTCGTGAAAGCCCATACACTCGGTACACTTGCCGGTCACGATATAATAAAACTCATCAGAGTAAGGTTCTTGCGGTTCTTTAGCATCTACTGCCTGCCCATCGTCCAGTTCTACCTCTTTCAGGTCGGTGCCGTCAGTCCACGCCCAGGAGACGCCCCCTTCATAGATAGCTGTATTGGGGCATTCCGGCTCGCAGGCGCCGCAGTTGATGCATTCATCGGTGATCATTATAGCCATAAGGTACTTGTTATCGTTTTTTAAACGTTGCTTTACAGTATAGAAACTCTCAAGGTATTTGCCATTGCTTTTTAAGGAACGGGCACATACGATTCGGGTAGCCTTGGAGTTATTAAAAAGATAACGAAATAACAAAACTTAGGTTCAATACACAACAAACAGAATCCTTTTATAATAAAATGATAAAATTAGAAGACCGTATCAAAGCCTGGGCTACCGTCGGCAACATCCTGAAGAACCTGAGCGTTAAGGAACAATCTTTTGTCTTCAGCCGGGCGCAGGCGGAAAACGCCTGGTTTACCGAAAGCAGTGTAGCCGAAGCCATGCAGGGCGTCGTCCGGTATCTAAGCGAAGAAAAGCTCCGCACCTGGACGCAAGGCTTGCCCGAAGTCAACCGCAACCCCCTAAAAGTAGGCGTCGTCATGGCTGGCAATATCCCCCTGGTAGGCTTTCATGATATGCTCACGGTGCTGATCAGCGGACACAAGCTGCTGGCCAAGCTAAGCAGCAAAGACACGTTCCTGATCCGCTACGTCGCCGGCTTGCTCCAGGAGATAGAGCCACGCTTCAGCGACTACATACACTTCGCCGAACGGCTCAACGATGCGCAGGCGATGATTGCTACAGGCAGCGACAATACCGCCCGCTACTTTGAGTATTATTTTGCCAAAGTGCCCCACATCATCCGCCGCAACCGTTCTTCCTGCGCCATCCTGTCCGGCAAAGAAACCACAGAAGCACTACAGGCGCTGGGGCGCGACATCTTTCTGTACTTTGGGCTGGGCTGCCGCAACGTGTCCAAGCTCTATGTTCCTGAGGATTATAACTTCTCTCCCCTGCTGGACGCACTGTCGCCCTACGAAAAGGTGCTGCACCACCACAAATACAATAACAACTACGACTACAATAAGTCCATCTACCTGGTCAACAGCGAGCCGCACTACGACACGGGCTTCCTGCTGCTGCGGAAAAGCGAGGCGTTGGTCTCCCCGATCTCCGTGCTATATTACGAAGCATACGACAGCCCCGCCGCGCTGGATGCTATGATTATCGTCCAACGTGAAAAGATACAGTGCATCGTATCCCAGGATGGAGCTTACCCCGGCAGCTACCCCCTTGGCAAAGCCCAGGAACCCGAATTATGGGACTACGCTGATGGTGTAGATACATTAGAGTTTGTCACACAATTATAAGACTGGTACTTTTTACCACAGAGTTGCACAGAGGCTTTGCCGCAGAGGAACACAGAGAGGCTCTGCGGAACTCTGTGTTTAACCTCTGTTTTCTCTGCGGTAAAAACACCCTAACCTTACTTCCCCCATGCCCTTAGCCCCGACCATATACCTTAGTAAACCCACAAACCTTCACCCCGGATAAGTACAAAAAAATGACCTTACTCCTACTTAGGGCTTACCTAAGAGGAAGGTAAAAGGAAGCTAAAACAAACGTAAGAGCTAAGAAAAATTGGCTTTCCTGTAATAGTACCAAAATGACCTACCTACACCAGCCAGACCAGACCTTTTCAGTATGATCATAAACCGCTATGATCTTACGTGCATACCTGCTGATCCTTGCCATCACAAAGTTCCTGTACGGCTACGCCTTATTTATAAAACTTCCTTTA
>JBBSNI010000287.1:0-7770 GCA_038232695.1 Cytophagales bacterium | reverse complement strand
GATTGTCAAAATTCTCTCCGCTGAATAACACATTGGAGAAGTTCTCCCGAATGTAAGTGGCTTTTGCATCGAGGGTCAGTTTATCAGAAAGATCGTTCGTGACCCGCAGGCTGAGGTAGTGACTGGTCAGATTATTACCGGGAATGATCCCCTTGCCATCGGTATGGGTATAGTTAAAGTTGGTGTTGCTGTTCTCATTTTTGAAATTGACGCCCACACTGGCAGCGATGGTATGTCCGGTCTGGAAAAAATCTTTGACGTTATCCGGCTGCGGGTTAAGGGCATAGGTGCCCCCGATAGATGCCAGGTATTCAGGATCGTTAGACCAGTGATTGACAGTCTGCCCGGTCATTTTGGGTCCCCAGGAAGTGACGGCGGCCGGGGCATACGTCCCCGCTGAACCCTGGGCATATTCGTTCTGGTATTTGGTCAGCAAGATAGGCGTATTCGCCTGGTAGTTGAACCCAATATTGGTAGAAACGCCTATAGGAGCACCTGCCCCCGACCTGGTGGTGACAATGATGGCTCCGTTGTTGGCACGGCTACCGTACAGCGCGGCCGCATTACCCCCTTTCAGCACGGAGATGCTTTCTATATCACTGGGTGCTATATTGGAAATATCTCCTCCGACTGGAATTCCATCAATCACATAAAGCGGCTGGCTGCCATTGCTTTGCAGCGAGCGGTTACCCCGCAGCACTACTTTGGTAGGCGCGCCCACGCCTGCCCCGGTCGTGGTTACGGCAATACCGGCCACCTTACCGCTCAATGCCTCCGTTACATTCAGCGCTCTGGCCTCCTGAAGCCCCTGGCTCTCCACTTCCTGTGTACTGTAGGTAAGGGTACGTTTTTCTTTGGTGATGCCCAGCGCCGTGACCACCACTTCCGAAAGAGAGGTTACATCCGGTGAAAGCACCAGGTTGATGGTTTGCCGGTTTCCAATCTCAACTTCCTTGTTGATAAATCCAACCGAGGAAAAAACCAGGGTGGCTGCATCCTGGGGACCAGAAAGCCTGTAGTTTCCTTCCACGTCGGTGACAGTACCTATGGTAGTGCCTTTGACGACAACGTTGACACCCGGCAAGGCCGCGTTATCTTCTTCGGAAGTAACCGTACCGGTGATGGTTCGATCCTGGGAATAGGCCTCAAAGATGATCCCAAGGAGAAGCAGATACATAAAAGGGAATAGACGTTTGCTCATAGGTGGTAGTGGTATAAATGAAGATAAAATTTCAGATCGGCAAAGAAAAACAGGACGGGTACACGCTACCGTGGACCTGTCTTGTTAGCATTCGTGGTACGCTTAGCGGTAGGATATACCAGCTTCAGGAAAAGCATCCATCTCTTTGTCATCGCTTACGTACTCCTCCAGGACCAGACAAAAACGTAGCAAAAGCATTATGCGACCGAATATAATGCTATAATTGAAAAAATCAGGCAGAAAAGAACCATTTTTTTCAAACAAATGAAAAGTCTGTTTTTAGTTTATACTAAATCCAGCATTAATGATATATACACCATCAAAATACTAAAGTAATACGGACCATGCCCGGGCCGACTTGAAGCGAAGGCGTAACCGTGCTGCTCTGTGTTTTTTCTTTCTTTTTATGTAGCTGGGGCACCATATAGCCTACCGTAGCCCCTACGATGTAGCCGGTGATCACGTCGGTAGGGAAATGCAGCCCGGCTTTGTAGCGGAAAAAGCCGGTAGCGGCCGGCCAAAGCGCCGCCCCCGTCCAGGCAATTGCTTTCAGCGTATGGTTATCGGTATGGTCTGAGATGACTTTGGCAGAAAAAAAAGACAAAGCGGCTGTATAAGAGGTGTGCCCGGAGAAAAAAGAGAAGGTGCTTTCACTTCCGGTTCTGATATTTTCAGGCACATCCTGGTTATACGTAAAAGGGCGAGGTCTTCGCACCACCGCTTTGGTCACACCCGTCAGGGCTTCGTTGATCAGCACGGTTTCCAGCAGCAGCATCCCAATCGTGTTGGATTCTGAGCGTACATCTTTTAAGAGAAGGGTCGCGAGTGGAAAAATATAGGAAGTAGTCAGCAGCACATCGCTGGCAATGCGGGCATTTCTTCCATAATAATGTGTCGCAGACTGGTCGATGGCAAAAATATCGGTGGCATTGAGCTTGCCCAAATCATCCGCTGTCAAAGGCTTATGCTTGTTTCTGAGCAGAATGCTGGCTGTCGTACCTGCCACCCCCATGCTGAGCAGCGGTATGTCTTTAGCCGGACTTAATGCATAGCGATGCTGCGCGTAGCCGGTAGAAGGATATAACAGAAAGAATATTAAATAAAGATAAAGGGCAGGCAACCATCGGTGAGCAGAGAAGGACATGTGGCTGCTGTAACATAATTTCATATGGACAGTTAAAATAAAGATGTAAGAAAAAGCCGAAAATGCATTTAATTTATCGGGCTATTACGCTGGCAGCTACCAATTAAACTAAATATTATACAAAAAATTTGTTAAGTTCAATGTAATATTTATTATCTTCGTGTAAATTTTCATGCCAACTAATGACCCTTTTTATGCCTGCTTCTACTTTCTCTCATCTGAAAATTGCCTGCCAACGCAGGCTGCTTGCGCTAATCTGCGTAAGCTTTTTCCTGTACTTCGCTACCGGTAGCTTTCAGCCTGCATTTGCGCAACAGTCTACAGGCGCCTGGTATGTGGAAAACACGGCCGGCGCCAGCCCGGAAAAACGGCATGAATCCGCTTTTGCCCAGGTAGGCGACAAATTTTACCTCATAGGCGGGCGCGGCACCAAAAAAATACAGGTTTATAATCCCCAAACCAACCAGTGGAGCAATACCAACAGCACCACCAACAACATCCACCACTTTCAGGCGGTAACTTACAACAATAAAATATATATCCTGGGCGCCCTGACAGGAAATTATCCCGCCGAAGACCCCTTAACCAACATCATGGTCTACGATCCGGTAGCCGATAAGCTCACGACAGGAGCTACCATTCCTGCCAACCGGCGACGCGGCTCCTCCGGCGTAGTCGTTTATAACGGTAAGTTTTACCTGGTAGGCGGCAACCGCAACGGACATAGCGCCTTTCTCAGCGACGGTGTTACACCTGCCAACGTCAATTGGTTCGACGAATACGATCCTGTCAGCAATACCTGGAAGGTACTGCCCAATGCCCCTCATGCCCGCGACCATTTTGCCGCTGCTGTGATCGGCAGCAAACTGTATATCGCTGCCGGGCGCCGTTCCAAATACGGCACTTCCTTAGGCACTTTTAAAGATACCGAAGCCGCCGTAGATGTGTACGACTTTACGACCAAGCAGTGGCTTACGGGCAGCAGCCTACCCAACAACATACCTACCCAACGGGCAGGAGTGGCTGTAGGCGTATTAAATGGTGAATTGATTGTGGCAGGCGGCGAGGTAGACAGCAACCCACCCAGCAACCTGGCACTCTCTACCACAGAGGCACTGAATCCTAACAGCGGCACCTGGCGTACCCTGGCAGCTATGAAACTGGGTCGCCACGCCAGCCAGGCAGTCATCTACCAGGGAGATATGTACATCCCGGCAGGCTCCAAAACCAAAGGTGGTACGGAAATCACCGCCACCGAAAACTTCCTGGAAGTATTTTCTTTTGACGGCGCGCCGCAAGATGGCTCAGGACCAACATTTCCACAGTGGACGGCCGTAAAAAATGCCATCAAGCCACGTTCTGAGGCGCAATGTTTATTGTATCAAGGAGAACTTTACTTTTTCAATGGGTTTGCTCCAGACATTAAGATTGAAAATTCCAACGAAAAATTTAATCCCAAGACCAATACCTGGACTAAGCTGGCTACCATGCCATCCCAATCCAATGGAAAGCCTTGGGCGCCCACCCACAACGGCATTGCTTTGGTAGGCGATACGGTTTGGATCGTTGGCGGACGTGTTGGAGATAACCCCGGACCTGTGACCAACAAAGTCTGGTGGTATAAAATTTCTACCAATACCTGGATCGCTGGCCCGAACCTTCCCAAACCAGCCGCAGGCGGTGGCTTAGGTCGGTTAGGCAGAAAGTTGCATTATGTAGGCGGACTCGATGCTAATGCTTCCTGTGATGTGAATTACCACCTGGTCTACGACCTGGACAATCCAAGCGCAGGCTGGAAAGACCTGACAAATACTTCGCCCATGCCTGAGCCGCGCAACCACTTCGGCACCGTCGTGATGGATGGTAAACTTTATGTCATTGCCGGACAAAACGGACACGACGGCTGCCTAGGCGGTAAGGACATCAAGCCTGTGCATGTATACGACCCCGCAACCGATCAATGGACCAAACTGGCAGACTTTCCCCACAATGAGTCTCACCTGGAGCCCAGTGTATTTGCCCTGGATGGAAAAATCTATGTGGTAGGTGGACAAGTGAAAGGAAATGAGGTGAACGTATACAACCCCGCTACCAACCAGTGGACCGAACTCACGGACTTCCTACTGCCCCAGAGCCTGCTGGCACCCGGCGCCCGCATATTGGGGGATACGATGGTGGTAGCCGTTGGCGGCGCCCCTGATACCAGAAATCCAACCAGCGTCACCCGAGTCAAAACCATCGCACGGACACCCAAGCAACAGTTAGGTTTTAATCCTTCATCGCTGAGCGTTACTTTAAAAACAGGGGAAACAAAAAAGGTAGAAACGATCCTATACAGCCAGGCGGGTGAGGCCTCGTATACCATCAACACCGGCACCCTTCCTTCCTGGTTGAAGCTGAGCAAGACCAAAGGCAAGGCACAGGAGTCGTTTGAAGAAATTATCCTGATGCTGAATGCAGCCGGTATGGCTACGGGAACGTACAATTATCAATTAGTAGCTTCCGCCCAGAACTATATCAACGCTACCATGAACATCACCTTACAGGTTTCCGGGACGACCGAACCGCCGGTAGCCAATGCGCAATACCGGATCAATGCCGGGGGTGATGCACAGACAGTCGGCAGCGTAAGCTGGGAAGGCTGCCAGAACGGTAACTGCAACAGCTATGTGACCGGAGGTAAAAGCTATACCGAAACCCCGCTTCCTACCATCAGCAATGTTGCTGCTCCTCTCAACCAGGCTATCTATCAAACCGAATGGACAGGCGGGGAAACCACCGGCATACCTGTCGGCGGGACGGCTTTCTCCTACAACCTGCCCGTCACGAATGGCAACTACCTGGTGCGGCTGTACTTCGCAGAGCTTAACAAAAACGGGGCAGGGCTGCGTGTTTTTGATGTCAACATAGAGAAACAGCCCAAACTGACCAACTTTGATATTTTTGTAGAAGCAGGCTATCAAAAAGCGATGGTACGAGAGTTTACGGTCTCCGTCACAGACCAGTCGCTGACCATTGACTTTATCCGAAAAGTGCAGAATGCCAAGATCAGTGCTATTGAAGTACTGCCCGCTACGGCACCGCCACCACCTCCGCCTACCGCTAAAGCTACCTACTGGCTGGAAGCCGAATGTGCCACCGTCGGCAGCAACTGGACAACCGGCAATGACGCAGCAGCTTCTAATGGAAAATACCTTGCGATCAAAAATGGTCTTAACTCGCTAAACACCCCGCCCGGTCAGGCTGCCAACATCGTTCGCCTGGAGGTTAACATCAACCAGACAGATAATTACCGGCTGCTGGCCAGGGTAAAAGCACCTTCCAATAATGACGACTCCTTCTGGGTACGGGTCAATGGAGGCACCTGGATCAAATGGTGGCAGGGCGTACAGACAAGCAACTTTAACTGGAAGGAAGTGCTTAACAGCCCGTTCAGCCTGGCGGTCGGAAACCATATCATAGAGTTTGCCTACCGGGAAGATGGTACCCTGCTGGATAAAATATGCCTGACCAGCGAAACCATCAATCCTTCCGGTACCGGGGGAGCAGCTACGAATTGTACCGGCAACCCGCCACCCCCGCCGCCCCCAAGAGAAGGCGTGGTCAGCTTTACGCTGGTCAATGCAGACACCGACAAGGATATTATGCAACTCACCGACGGCAGTGTGGTTGACTTGAACAAATTGGGATCGCCTAACCTCAATGTCAGGGCTAATACGAATCCATCGCTGGTGGGCAGTGTACTCTTTAGCCTGACAGGCAGCACTACGCACAACCAGACGGAGAACAAGACCGTCTATGCACTGTTTGGCAATAGCGGAAGCGATTACAGGAACGGACAACTAAACGCCGGGGCACACCAACTCAAGGCGACCGCTTATACGCAATCGCAGGGCGGCGGCACGGCTTACCCAACGCTGACCGTACAGTTTAGTGTTATCAACGGATCGGCTACCAACACAGCACGAATGGCTCCCGGTACGGCACCGGCTGCTACCGATATGCCGAAACAGGATTTTCTGACGTATCCTAACCCTGTCGGCAATGAGGCGTTTGTGCAGGCAGCTTATTTGCAGAAAAACCAGCCGTTCCGTATCGATGTGCTGGACATTTTTGGCAGGATCGTCCGTTCTTATTCCTGGAACGAGACGCAGCCTGATGGTACGTACACCATACAAACGCGGGATTTGCCTTCGGGCACCTACCTGATCCAGGTGACGCAAGGCAAAACACAGCAACGTCAGAAACTGATCAAACCATGACCTAATGCCTATGGACTTCGAGCTTTTTACACTGACCAACCTGCTTGGCACCCAGGTAAATATTACCAACTATGGTGGCATTGTGACCTCTGTGCTGACGCTGGATAAGAACGGTCATACAGACGACATCGTGCTGGGCTTTGATAAGCCGGAAGATTATCAGGAAAACAAGCCTTACTTTGGTGCCCTGATCGGTCGCTATGCCAACCGGATCGCGCACGGTAAGTTCGCCTTGGATGGACAAACCTACACCCTTGCCATAAACAACGGCCCCAATCATCTGCATGGCGGCAGCCAGGGGTTTGACAAAGTATTTTGGGATGCTGAGTTTGAGGAAAAAGAAAACAAATTGAAACTTACCTATCGCAGCCCCGACGGGGAAGAAGGCTATCCGGGTAATTTGCAGGTCAGCGTAGTCTACCGCCTGACAGACGACAACAGGTTGATCATAGCCTATGAAGCCACCACCGACCAGGCTACCCCGGTCAACCTGACCAACCACAGCTACTTTAACCTGGCAGGTCACAAGGCAAAAAATATCGTCGACCACGTGGTGTATATTGATGCCGACCAATACATTCCTGTAGATGAACATCAGATCCCTACGGGCAAAATAAAGGCGGTGCAGGATACCCCTTTTGATTTTACCCAAGAAAAGGTCATCAGCAAAGATTTAGACCAGATACCCGGCGAACCTGGCGGTTACGATCATACGTATGTGCTTAACAAACCACCAGACGCTTTTGCTTTAGCCGCCAGGGTATATGAGCCTCAAAGTGGTCGTACGCTGGAAGTGTATACTACAGCGCCGGGTATGCAGTTTTATACCGGCAACTTTCTGGATGGCAGCGTGACCGGCAAGGGAGGAAAAGTATATGAAAAACACACCGGCTTTTGTATGGAGACCCAGTATTTTCCTGATGCTCCCAACCAACCCAACTTTCCTGATGTTATCCTAAGACCGGGAGAAACCTACCAGCAAACAACGGCTTATGTCTTTGGCGTTGCGGATGAATTTTAAGTTTTTCTTATGAAAATCTTCCTTTGGGGTATGCCTGGCTCGGGCAAATCTACCTGGGGCAGGAAGTTAGCCGCTTCGCTCAGGCTGCCTTTCATTGACCTGGACAAGATCATCGAGATGCACTTAGGGCAATCTATCGCTG
>JBBSNI010000286.1:0-7777 GCA_038232695.1 Cytophagales bacterium | reverse complement strand
TCCACGGGGGACGATAAAATGCTTAAAATTCATAGCTTTATGTTTAAGAGTTTAACATGTAGAGTCAATAAGCTTGTCCGCCTCCGATGTGGAGCATTCAATACCTTGCTAGTAGGTCTAAAGCCTAAATTTCTATGGCTCCGGCCACCCGGTTGAAGTCTAAGGGCAAGCAATCCAGCAGAGATTTGAATCGATCCATAGGTCTCTATCCTTGCCGAAGCGATAAGGTGTCCCGGCGGGGAACCGCTCTGCTGGTATTGGCTCTTCTTTGAGTATGTAAATATGCATAACTCTATCGCCCGGCGTCCCGGCGAGTTATACACATTTGCACACTTTAGTAATAGCAATTGCTTTCTTGTTTTATTTATATGCTGCTAATCTAAAGGCCGATGCGACAATCCCATGCCTGTTGATTTGCTTCTTGGCTAAAATCTTTACTCTTTTGCATGAGCTTTTTGTGTTTTGGCGAATGCAAAAAAGCCAAAAAACCCTCAAAAAACAGGTATATCCCGCCTTTTTGAGGGCTTGTTTTATTGGTGTTATAACCTAACTCCTTGATTGATAGTGAGTTGCTAACCTAAAGGTTAGCCTGAATAGAATACAGCAGCATCGAGCGGACGCTCTATGTGATGATAGATCGTAGCGGACGCTACGACCAGTTCTTCAATAAATATTCAGCACTCAATAATCAACACTCAAGTAAAATAAAAACTCCTTAAAACCTCGCTCTTGCCGCCACCCACACACTTCTGCCATAGCCATCCACGCCGGAGCCGTGCATCCGGTAATACGTGTCTGTGAGGTTTTGCAGTCCTGCATGGACAGAAAACCAATCGTAGGTATAACCGGCATACACGTTCACCACATGCCAGCCAGGCGTTCCTGTAGGGCTGATACGGTGGTCGTCCAAATCGCCGCCGGAGAGACGGTCTTGTCTACCGGCAAACAGCCATTCGGCGCGGGCGATCCAGCCCTTGCCCTGATAATATTGTAGCCCGAGCCTGCCGTTGAGCGGCGGTATCCGGCGCATAGGCTCATTACTGCTTACATTTTGTCCGTAGGTATAGATCAGGCTGCCAAAGGCGATGAACTGATTCGTCAGCGTTACCTCCGTTTCGGCTTCTATGCCTTGTATGTATGAGTTGTCTACGTTTTGCTTACGGTACACCGGAAAACCGTCGTACATGTCGCTGCCGCGGAAGGTAGCAGGCACACGGGCGATCAAATCCGACAGACAGGTGCGGTAAAGCAGCAGCGACCCGGACAAGTATTCGGTCTTGGTTTTGATCCCTGTCTCCACCGTCAGCGACTTTTCAGGGGACAAGCCACTGATAGGCACCTCGAAGCCGGAATCAAAGCTGCCAAACTTGGTGAGGTCGTCTATGTTAGGCGCACGGAAGCCGGTGTTGAGGGAAGCGACCACCCGCAGGCTGGGCCATACGGCGTAAGAAGCGGCTACATTGCCTACGATGGCTGTCGGACTGTTATCTATATTACCAAAGGTAGGGTCAGTGGAAGTCACGCGAAAGGTGTTAATACGTCCACCGTAGGTAAGGGTCAGGCGGGCAAAGTCCAGGGTGTGCAGGGTGAAGATCGCCAGGCTGGCGGCGCGGGCACTGGCAGGATAGGCGCCCCGCTTTTCGGTCACGGTATTATTTTCCATGTCGGTTTCCGTAGCCTGGCTGCGTACGCGGTCGTAGTAGTATTCCAAGCCCGACGTGATACTGTAGAAAGCGGCAGGCGCGGAGCGTACCTCCAGGATACCCCCGTAGGTGTTGACTGCATCCCTTTCCCTTTGCAGTAGGTTTTCATTTTGCCGCTGTTTGATGCGCCCTTCTACCGAACGGTTCAGCGAAGTGGTCGCTGTCAGTTGCCTGATCCAACGGTTGTTGTTCACCATTTCCCAGCGCATATAACCCAGGCGGCGGTCTTGCGGGTCAAACTGCCAGGTCTGATAGAGCGTCCGCTTAGGTGGCTCCCACGGTTGCAGCGCGGTCTGGTCCCAGCGGTATACGTCTTTTTGGTCCAGGAACTGGTAAGCAAGCGTAAGGCGCTGGCGGCTGCTCAGGCGGAACAGGGCTTTCATATCGGAAGAAAGTTCTCCGTAGCTCGATGGGCTTTGCTTGCGACCTCCGCCCGCAATGAGGTCGCCGAAGTGGCGGAGAGAGAAGCCGCCGTAGAAGGCAGCGCGGGAGCCGCTGACTTCTATCTCGCCCCGCCCGCTTTGTTCCATACCGCTACTCATGAGCTTACCATAGGCGTTGCCCGACAGGCGGAAGCCGTCGCTAAAGGTGGGGCTTTTGGTAAAGACCTGGATCACGCCGCCCATCGCATCGCTGCCGTAGGGTACGGAGCCTGCGCCCCGGGTCACTTCTATCTGTTGGATGCTGTTGGGGTCTATGGTGTTGAAGTATTGGTTGGGCCCATAACGTGAGATGGCGTTGTTCAGGCGGATGCCGTCTATCATCTGTAGTGCCTGGTTGCCCGTCATGCCCCGGATAAAGGGCGAGCCACCACCGTGGTTGGTCTTCTGCACCCACACGCCCGGCAAGCCCAGCAATGCCTCCGCCGCCGACCGGGGCGCATACTGCTCTAACTGCGATTGGTTTAACACGCTGCTTGCCTGCGGGCTTTCATACGCTAACTGCGGCATCCGCTGGGCCGTCACGACTACTTCTTTGTTCAGCAGCATAATGCCCGGCTGTAAGCTTACTGTGCCCAGGTCTGTATCGGCTTGGCTAACGCTAACTTCCAACTCGAGTGTCTCAAAGCCCACTTTGCTGATGCTGAGTACGTAGTCGCCAGGTGCTATATTATTCAGGCTAAAACGTCCTGCTTCGTCGCTCACTGTACCGGCCAGACTGCCTCTGATGCTGACGTTGGCATCTTGTACGGGTTGGTTAGAAGCAGCTTCCAGGATAGTGCCCTGTAGGCCTTGTGCCAACGCCATAGCAGGAAACAGCAGCCCAAGCAGTGTCCAGCTTAGCAGGGTGTGTATTTTAGGAATGGTGTTTGCGTATGCAACGTAAGCGTTGAACGCTCCCTTCCTTTTTGCAAGTAAGATTTTCCGGCAGTAGTATACGTTTTTCATCCGTTGGGTTGGTGGCAAGTTTTTGTATTTTCCTAATATTTGGGGTATTGCATAGCTATGTCTCCGTTCCATGACAGTTCCCTGATGGCTCCCTGATAGCGGTAAGTTAGGCATTTTGTATTATCGCAGGAAATGGTCTGGCGGGGCTATGTTTATAAATATCTTTTTTAAGGGTATTTATTAACTTTGAAAAGCATCCTCCACTGATTAAAACGGTTTATAGAACTAGCAAAATAGACAAATACTGGCAACATGAAAGTTAAATATAATAAGTCATTATCGGTTGTGTGAGTTAATTTTTGGGGAAGATATCGTGCAATTGGGCAAATATGAATAGCTTAGGATATGCCAATCATAACCTATTTTCTCTGTCCTTATGCACGATATGCCTAGCAATTACCAGATTATTTTAAAAAAAGCCAAACCATGTTAGCTAATCATGTAGATGCTTATGGCAATGTGCCCCGGCCTGGCACCAAACCTTCGTTCTCAGACGTAGAAGTAGTCGCCCTTGCCCTGACCGCTGAGTACCTCTCAATAGACTCTGAGAACCTTCTTTTCAAGAAGATCAAGGCTGATTACGCAGATGCCTTTCCTACTTTGCACTCCCGTCCGCAATTCAATCGCCGTAGACGCGCGCTGTTTCCTTTGCTGGAAAAATTGCGAAGAGCCTTGGTGATGCCCTTGCTAGAAGGGGAGGATGTGTTTCTCACAGATTCCAAGCCTTTGCCCATCTGTGAGATGGCCAGAAGTGCTCAGAGCCCGATCTGCCAGGAAACAGACTATGCCCAGCCTAGCTATGGGTACTGTGCTTCCAAAGAAGAACACTATTATGGCTATAAACTTCACAGCTTGCACACCCTACAAGGAGTGATTGCCCATTTGGACTTATCCCCAGCCCACGTGCATGACATTCAGTTTCTTTCCGACATTGAGCAGCAACTTACCCACAGTCTGCTCATAGCTGACAAAGGCTACCTCTCACAAGAGCGGCAAGCACAACTCCAAGAGCACAATAGAGTCTTGCTCTACACCCCTAAACGAAAGAATCAACGCGGACAGAGCGGTCCTAGCCGTATTCCCTTGTTTGACCGCTTGCGCAAACAGGTAGAAAGAACGTACGCCCAACTTAAAGACCAGTTTCTCATAGAGCGCAACTACGCCAAGTCCTTTCTAGGTTATAAAACCCGTATACTGAGCAAAATCACTGCCCTGACCCTACTACAACACCTCAATAAGTTTGTCTTCAACCGAGAGATCAACCTCATCAAACAACCCATCTATTAACTCACACAACCGATGTCATTAGATATTGTTACTATTATCTTCAATGAGGTACCCGTAGAAGAAAGCGATGAGTCGCAGCGGGGTATTATTCTGGATTATGACCAAAAGGGAAACGTAGTGGCTATTGAGATACTGGAAGCTTCTCAGAAAATGGAGTATCCTCTACAGCTAAATTATGAGATTGAGGAGCTTTAATCAAAGCAGCTTCATCTCAGCGCGTGGCTCCCCCCTACCTGGTACCGAAAACCTGGCGCGTGTTTAACGCAGCCTCCGTGGCTCGGTGTAACGCGTGCCTACCCTACTAAGAAGGAAGCCAGGCAAGAGCCAACATAGGTTGTTAGGCTGTTTTGTATTATTCATTCTCAGGATATTCATCTTCACGAATAGGGTTGCTCATGCGTTCGCGCCGTTTGATCTCTTCCAGGTCGCGCTGGTCGGCGGCTCGTTGGAAGTCTTCGGGGTCGTCCAGGTTGGGGGAGGTGACGACGGCTTTCCAGTCAAAGTTTTCGTCAAAGGGGTCTAAGGCTTTTTGCGGGTCGAAGATGCGGGGGTCTACCGCGTACGCATTATACGGCGTGGTATCCGCCTGGGCAGTGAACATATCCGACAGATCGGTAGCGGTGGCGTCGTACTGATTGAGGTAGGGTGTGCCCAGGATGTTCCAGAATGTCTTGAAGATGCTGCCAAAGCTGTAGTGCCGGTGGCTGATGTAATTCTTTTTGGCATAGGGCGAATAGACCATCAACAGGCTGCGGTGGGCGTCTATGTGGTCTACGCCGTCCTGGGAGTCGTCTTCCGTCACAAAGATGGCCATGTTTTTCCAGTAAGGCGTGTGCGAGAGAAACTCCACCACCCTGCCCAGCGCCAGGTCATTGTCTGCCATATAGCTCTCCCGGAACGGGAAGCCTGCCGCAGGACGGTCACCGGCGCCGTGGTCGTTGGGCAGGATGATGGTCAGCACCTGCGGTAGGGTCTTGCCCGTACCCATCCAGCGTTCTTCAAACTCCTGCATGAACACGTCGGCACGAAACTGGTCGGGGATTGCCATGTTGTAGGTGGCATAAAGGCGGGAGGTTTTGTCATACAAGGGACCAGGCACGGGGTAGTTGATCAGGGGGCGCACACCGAAGTATTTGAGGGTAGAATCCGAGTAGCTGCTGTTCAGTTCTACGCCGAATCCGAAGTTGAAGAAGCTAATGTCATGGCGGTCGAGATGGTCCCACAAAGAACCGGCTTCGTTGTAGTCTTCGGGATAAATGGCACCGGAAGAGCCGACCAGTCCGTAGTTGCCGGGTGCTTGGGAACCTGGTACGGCTTCCCGTTTGCCTCCATAGGCGGCAGACACACTGGTCTCTACCCATTCGTTAGGATACGTATTGACCAGCCATCGATGCCCGTCGGCTGAATGGTCGGAGTCTACATAAAAGTTGTCGGACATGGCAAACCGCTGGCTCAGCATCAGGTGGTTAGGCATGACAGTGGCCGTGTCTACGGTATGGTCACCGGCTTTGTTGGTAAAGCTGACGCCCATGCCATAGCGCGCCAGGGAAGCTTCGCCCCGCCCTGCTTTTACCTGCCCGAATACTTCGTCGTAGGTACGGTTTTCTTTGGAAATAAAGACAATGTGCTTGATGAGAGACGCCTTCTGTCCAGGGTACAGGGGAATGGGATTGTCTTCCCGGGTTGCCCATTGCGGGTCGTCTGCCGGGATAAAGTCATAGTTGTTCTTAATGACTTGTTGCGTCAGTCTGGAAAGGGCTGAATCCGCAGGAATATCCATGATGGTAATAGAGCCTTTCATCAGCCGTCCGATGTTGCTACCCGCCGGTCCCAGTGTAAAGTCAGGACCTCCGTTCGGACCACTGCCGTACCCTTTGGCATTTGCCACGATCAGTTTGCTGCCATCCGGGCTGACCGCCAGTTTGGAAGGAAACCAGCCGACAGGAATATGTCCGATGACTTTCATAGCATCCAGGGCGATGACGCCTACCGCATTGATGCCCGCTTCTGCAACATACAGCCGTTGCCCGCCGGGCGATAAGGCCAGCCCGAAGGGGATGATGCCCCGCAGGATGCCCCGCAGGTCGTGCAGGCGGTCGTCGGGTTGCAGGTCAATGTTTTGCACCACCGTATCGTGCTGGGTGCTGATCACGGAAATGCAGTCGTTGTTGCCATTGCTGACGAACACATACTGGTCGGTCGCTACCAGGGAGTTGGGACTTGCGCCGCCCACGGCTTCGTATCCACGACGAGGAAAGTCTTCTATCATCTGTCCCACCAGGATGCCTGTTTTGGTTTTGGAGGTAACGAGCATATCCTGCTGCAAGTCTACCGTCCAGACAGAGAAAGCCTCCGGTGCGTTCGGGTCGCCCAGGGCAGGGATGTCCATTGTGTCATTGTGGATGCCTTCTTTCATGGCCTGGCTGCCATAGGCGGTCGCCGGGAAGCGCAAGGCTTCTTCTTTCAAATCGGCAGGGTCTTGTTTCAGATCAACGACCGGCTGGTACTCAAACATACCCACGTTGGCGATGTATGCCTTCTGCCCGTCGGGAGAAAGAGCTAAGCCAAAGGGGTAGCGTCCGGTCCTGACATTTTTGATGATCTTACGGCTCTTAACGTCTACCACCGCCATCCGAAAACCAATCTGGTCTAATACATACAGCGTCTTACCGTCCTGGCTGAGCTTCATATCGCCGATGTAGCCGTCGGTGTAGTCCGTGCCGTCGGGAGCGGTCACTGCCAGATCTATCGTACCCTTGGGCTGCCCGGAGGGTATGTCAAAGACATACACTTTATTTTCCTGTCCGCCTGCCACGTATACGGTTTGGTTGTCGGGCGAGATGGCCAGTCCCATAAAGACCGCGCCTAACAGATCTTCATCGTTCTGCGCTCCTTCCGGAATTTGCCGGACGGTCGGCTGGGTGCTTAGCAGGTTCTCAATGATGGAAATAGAGAAAGGTCCTGTGCCGGAGTTGGCGCTGATAGCGGTCTGTCCATCCGGGCTCAGCACCAGTCCGTAAGGGTGAGGCGCTACGCGGAGGGTATTGCCGTGCGGGGTGAGCAGGCGTCCGTTGGGCAGGATAGTCGTGTCGACAGTATCTATCTGGGCATAGCGGTCGCGGGCAGGTGCCTGGGCGATCCATAGATCGGAGGTGTCGTGGGAACCGGAGCAGGCGGCGAGGAGAAAGATCAATAGGTAGAGGTAGCGTAGTGCCATAGGGGTTAGGTTTGTTATTAAACACTCAATATTCAATAATCAATATTCAATGCTCAAGGGTAGAATGCTGAAAAAGTCTTAACATAGGGGGCGGCACTCCGCAAAGGTTGGAGAGATATTCTTTGCGGAGTGCCGCCCCCCGATATTTGCGGAGTTATCCTTTGCGATCTTTGCGTGAAATT
>JBBSNI010000285.1:0-7800 GCA_038232695.1 Cytophagales bacterium | reverse complement strand
TAATTATTTTGATTTCCATTACCCTATATTCAGGTATATCTTGAGGATTAGAATATCCATTGAGTTCATTAGCTAGCCAACTTTTAAAAACTTCTGATTTCAGTTTAGCCTGAATGAGTTTTGCTCTCGTTAAGCCTTGAGCAAGGGTTATTTTATCGTAAGCTAATTCAGTAATTAATTCTTTTATCATAGCTCGATTAGTTGTGCCTAACATCCGTGTATACGCAATGGCATATATATTCCTTATAGCAGGAAAGATACGCTTATCTTCCCAAATATAACGGCTCATCTGTTATCTTTTTCCTTCTAACATAACCCATCGAAACGGAGAAGCTCAAAAAACTCCGGGCTATTCCCAAAAGGGTGTTGTATGAAGTTTTGCAAAAAGACCAGGCACAGGCATTTTTCCAGCAGCGTTAACAAAGGCTTTACCTCTGCGCTGACGCCAAGCCTACCCTGCGCCAGGATTTGAACATGGTAAAAAAGGCGCTGCAAGAGAAGCCTATGTACAAGCGGGATGTTTATTATTTTATTCTGGGAAAGCTAAAAGGCAAGCGGCAGTTAGCTTTGTTTGATTAGATCTCCTTTTTAGAAAGCAGGGAACACAGGTTGATGCGCTCGTACCAGTGAGAGAGCTGCTGGATGCGGCTGTAGGTTTTGATGTCGCGTACCCGGTCGCCCCGCAAGCCGTCGAAGGATACTTCTAGGAAAATGCTGCCGTCGTGATACAGGCATACGCCATACTGGCGGTATGATTCCTGAATAATATCAAAGTCGAGCAGCCGGCAATGATGATAGATATAATTGACCTGCTCCCTGGGGTCGAGTTTGCTGAAGGTGTGACAATCCATGCGCAAAGAAATCCATTCCTGCTTTCAACAAACAGCTATATTTACTCAAATTTCTTACCATGTATGGTTTGGGTAAAAGAAGACAAGACCGGGTGTGGCTTACCTTTATTTTATCATAAAATTAATAATGCCGATTACAGAAGCTACGATAGCCAGGAACTGAATGAGCCCTACAATATAGATCTGTTTGGTGAGTGAGGTTTCTACTCTCTGGATTCTATCTATCAACTCTGTCTTATCTTTCTGTGTCAACAAAGTATCCATCTTAGCTTCAAATTCGCGCTTTTGCCGCTCGTCAATACCCTGCAGTACCTCTGTCAAAAAGGCAGCATCCTCCTGAGAGAGTTTATACTTTGCAAATACTTCCGAGACTTTTGTTCTTAACGCTGTATCCATTTTTGATCAATTATAAAGCAATATACGCATTTTTAGCCCAAAAGATAAAATACGATTTATCCCCTAAAACCGCCGGTTCATCTGCCCTATCTTACCATCCGGTCACCTTTGTTATTTTTTTGCTGGCTGGCTTTCCATCTTTATACTATACCAAACCTACAGCCATGAAAGCATTATTGTTAATGATCATTAGCCTATACAGCCTAAGCTTACAGGCGCAGACTTTGGTAAGTGGCCTAATCACAGACGTAAAAGGGGAAGGCATACCAGGGGCAAACATCTATCTGAAAGATACTTACGATGATGCTTCTTCTACAGCGGACGGACAGTTCCGGTTTCAGACAGAGGAAACCGCCCGGCAGGTGCTGGTGGTGAGCGCTGTAGGCTTCAATGGCTATGAGCAGGCTGTAGACTTGTCCGGCACACCCGTTGTCCTCAAGGTCGTACTCAAAGAAAGTATACAGAAAATGAACGGTGTCACCGTGACGGCAACAGCTTTTGGCGCAGGACATGAAGCCAGAGCCGTTGCATTACAGCCACTGGACATCGTGACGACTGCCGGAGCGATGGGCGACATCACCGGCGCGTTGCAAACCCTGCCGGGTACCCAAAAAGTAGGCGAAGACGGCAGACTTTTTATACGGGGCGGCGAAGGCTACGAAACGCAGGTATTTATAGACGGCACAAGAGTGCATACGCCTTTCTGTCAAAGCAGAATATACTAACCTGACTCCTTACCAATGGCTCGTCAGGCAAAACCTTGCCTGGGATAAGGCGCCGCAGTCGGCACGCGGGTCAATGGTATGGCGGCGGAAAATAGCGGGCAGCGGCCTGCTTAAAATGTACAGCAACTACAATCGCCCCTCCCTTGCCGTCTACCAGCCTAATATAGATGATTTGCAAAACCCTACCCACGTGCGTCTGCAAAATGACAACCTGTATATGAATACTTCTTATCAGAACCTTCTGAACGAAAAGTGGATGCTCCACAGCGGTGTGTCGTATACCTATGACCACCAGCAGTTGACCCTCAACCAGAATCCTGTTGAGCAACAACAGCAGGGCTTACATGCCAAAGCCATGTTTACACTGGATGCCTCGGAAAATGTATCTATCCACCTGGGCAGTGAATATTTATACAACCGTTTTGAGCAGGCGCAAAAAGAACTGGCACAAACGCCTCAACGCATAACTTCTCGGGTATACGAAGACCCTGACCTGGCTGCCCGTTTTATCAAAAAGCTTTCGGAAGTATACCGCTATGTGCTGGATACGCGCCACCGTGAAGTCGTTAGTTTGCAGGAAGAGCTTGCGTTTTTGGAGTCTTACATTTTTCTGCAAAAGATCCGTTATGAGAACAATTTGCAGATCAACCTACAGCTTCCCCGGCAGGAGACGATCATGATCCCGCCCCTGTCGCTGCAAATGTTGCTGGAAAATGCCATCAAACTACGCTACGAATATTTGACGAAAAAGGTAGTGGAAGTACTCAGCAGCCCCGATGAGTTTACTGTTAAATTGCCCGTATTGGTTTTGTAGGCGTTGGGTATGGGGGAATCAGGTTTCAGGTATTGGTGAGGCATATATCTTTTTTTGCGCCGCCAGCATCGTATTGTACAGCAATCCGGCACGGGTCATGGGTCCTACCCCACCCGGCACCGGGGTAATGTAACTACACTTTTCAGCGACTTCTTCAAAAGCAACATCTCCTACCAGGGCATAGCCTGATTTGCGGGAGGCGTCTTCTACCCGGTTGATGCCCACATCGATGACCACCGCGCCCTCCCTGATCATGTCAGCCGTTACAAAGCCTGCTTTGCCGATGGCGGCGATGACAATATCGGCACGGCGCACATGCTCTGCCATGTGTTGCGTCCGGCTGTGGCACGTGGTGACGGTGCAGTTGCCCGGATACGCTTTGCGCGACATCAGAATGCTCATGGGTGTGCCTACAATATCGCTGCGCCCGATCACGACACAATGTTTGCCTTCGGTCTCTATCCGGTAGTGTTCCAGCAGTTGCAGAATGCCAAAAGGCGTGGCCGCAATGTAGGCAGGCAAGCCTTTAGCCATGCGCCCCACATTCATGGGATGAAAGCCATCCACATCTTTCTCAGGGCGGATCGCAAAGGTAACTTTCTCCGGGGTGATATGCCTGGGTAAAGGCAACTGCACGATCAGCCCGTCGATGTCTTCGTCCTGGTTGATCTCTTCTACTTTGGCCAGCAGTGCTGCTTCTGAGACATCGGGTTCAAACCGCACCAGCGTAGAGCCAAAGCCTGTTTTTTCGCAGTCTTTCACCTTGTTGCGGACATAGGCCTCGCTGGCCGGGTCGTTGCCTACCAGGATGGCTGCCAGGTGCGGCACCTTACCACCTTTTTGTTTGATCTCAGCCACTTGCTGAGTAAGCTCTTCTCTGATCTTCTGGGCTGTGTGGTTTCCGTCGATGAGGGTCATGAAAGTTTGGTTTATTCTTGATATAGGTCTAACATTTTTTTGATTTCTAGTTGCTTGATATTATCCAAGGATTGAACTTTGCTTTTCATAATGTCTTTAGTCCAATTTCAACACCGCCATAAAGGCTTCCTGGGGAATCTCTACATTGCCTACCTGGCGCATCCGTTTCTTTCCTTTTTTCTGCTTCTCGAGCAGCTTGCGCTTGCGGCTAATGTCGCCGCCGTAACACTTGGCCAGCACGTTCTTGCGCATGGCTTTTACCGACTCCCGGGCAATGATCTTGGCGCCGATGGCTGCCTGAATGGCGATCTCAAACATCTGGCGGGGAATCAGGTCTTTTAACTTTTCGCACAGGCGTTTGCCCCAATCGTAGGCTTTGTCGCGGTGCACGATGGCAGACAGGGCATCTACCTTTTCGCCATTGAGCATAATGTCCAGCTTGACCATGTTGGACTGGCGGTAGCCGATCGGGTGGTAGTCCAGCGAGGCATAGCCGCGTGAGATGGTTTTGAGCTTGTCGAAAAAGTCAAAGACGATCTCTGCCAGCGGTAGCTCGAAGGTAAGCTCTACCCGGTCCTGGGTCAGGAACACCTGGTTTTTGATCATACCCCGCTTGTCCATGCAAAGCTCCATGACGTTGCCGATGTACTCCGACTTGGTGATGATCTGTGCACGGATATAAGGTTCTTCCACATGGGTAAGCTGCGTAGGCTCGGGCATATCCGAAGGGGCGCTGACCTGCTTCACTTCGCCGTTGGTCAGCACGGCATGAAAACGCACGGAAGGCACGGTGGTGATGACGGTCATATCAAACTCCCGCTCCAGCCGCTCCTGCACGATCTCCATGTGCAACATGCCCAGGAAGCCGCAGCGGAAGCCAAAGCCCAGCGCTGCCGAGGTCTCCGGCTCCCAGACCAGCGAGGCGTCGTTAAGTTGCAGCTTTTCCATAGAGTTGCGCAACTCTTCAAACTCGGTAGTGTCTACCGGATAGATACCGGCGAAGACCATCGGCTTGACGTTCTCAAAGCCGCTGATCGCCCCCCCCGGACGGCTTACCTGCGTGATGGTATCGCCGACTTTCACCTCACGGGCGTTTTTGATACCGGAGATCAGGTAGCCTACGTTGCCGGTGCCAATGGTCTGGCGCGGGTCCTGTTTGAGCTTCAGAATACCGATCTCATCGGCCTCATACGTCTTGCCGGTATTGACAAATTTCACTTTGTCGCCTTTGTTGATCTTACCGTTGAATACCCGGAAATATACCTCTACGCCCCGGAAGGAGTTGAAGACCGAATCAAAGATCATCGCCTGCAAAGGCGCTTCCGGATCTCCCTTGGGCGAAGGGATACGCTGAACGATAGCCGCCAGAATCTCAGCGATGCCCAACCCTTCTTTGGCACTGGCCAGGATGATGTCTTCCTGCCGGCAGCCCGTCAGGTCTATGATCTGGTCGCTCACCTCTTCTACCATCGCGCCGGGCAGGTCTATTTTGTTGAGTACGGGAATGATTTCAAGGTCATGCTCCAGCGCAAGATACAGGTTGGAGATGGTCTGCGCTTCTACGCCTTGGGCGGCATCTACCACCAGCAGGGCGCCTTCGCAGGCAGCAATGGCACGGGATACTTCGTAAGAAAAATCTACGTGTCCGGGCGTATCAATGAGGTTTAAGACGTACTCTTGTGCAGCTTCTCCTTCCGGCTGGTGCAGATAGTTCATCTGAATGGCATGGCTTTTAATCGTGATGCCGCGCTCCCGCTCCAAATCCATATTGTCGAGCAACTGGTTTTGCATGTCCCGTGCATCAATGGTATGCGTAACCTCCAGCAGCCGGTCGGCCAGGGTACTCTTTCCGTGGTCTATATGGGCAATGATGCAAAAATTTCTGATTTTATTCATATATTATTCTAATAAGAAATGATGCTGCAAAATAGCAATAAATTGTCGGTCTGTAAACATTGTATGATTTGGTTTGATGTGAAAAAGTGTTAGGGTGTTAGGGTGTTAATGTGTTAGGGTGCAAACTTAGATACTTTAACACATTAACACCTTCGCACCTTAACACCTAAACACTTTCATTAATTTTGAGTTTTATCATTTAGCTGCCTAACAATATTACTTTATCTTTGCCCATACAACAACCCGTACGCGATTGAACCCGGAAAAGCCAAAGCATATGGATGAATCACATCTCATTGATTCATTAAAACAACAAGACCAACATGCGCTGGTATACCTGTACGATCACTATTCTCCTGCCCTGTATGGGATCATCAAAAGAATTGTAAAGTCCGACCCCGTAGCCGAAGAGGTGTTGCAGGATGCTTTTGTCAAAATCTGGCATAAGATACATGCTTACGACCAGAACAAAGGCAAGCTCTTTACCTGGATGCTCAACATCTCCCGCAACCTGGCTATCGACAAACTACGTTCCAAAGAATTTACCCGCCAAAACAAAACCGATTCGCTGGAAGGGAACCCGTCATCCGTGACGCCCGGCGCATATGTTGAACAGTATATCAAAGATACGGGTTTGAGAGACCTTTTGCAGCATCTGAACCCGGAGCAACAGATGGTTATTCACCTGGTATATTTTGAAGGGTATACCCATACCGAAGTTGCCGAAGAATTCGATATACCGCTGGGTACGGTCAAGACAAGGCTGAGGTCAGCTTTGATACGGTTAAGAAAAATATTACACATACCTTGAACAAAGAAGCCTACATAGCGTCCGGTCAACTGGAACTTTACGTATTGGGTGAGCTAACCCCAGCGGAAGCCGCCGAAGTGGAGGCCATGGCGGAGCGCTATCCCGAGGTGCGGCAGGAGATACTGGGCATTGAGGCTGCGCTGGAGGTGATGGCTACGCAAAACGGCGTTGCGCCACGGGCTGGGTTGCGGGAGGAGATCATTCAAACCATCACAGCCTCCGGCAACGCTCGCGGAGAAACCGCTTCTACACAGGCGGCACGCTCCAAAGGCAAAGCGAAAACCATCAGCCTGTTGCGCTATGGTATCGCCGCTTCGCTGGCTGCCGCCCTTATCGCTACGGTATTTGCCTTCTATTTCCGGGGGCAGTGGAAAGATACCGAACAAAGGCTCAGCAGCGTGCTGACGCAAAACCAGCAGATTGCCAACCAATACAAGGCTGTCCAGCAGGAAGCACAACAATTGTCGCAGGAAAATGCCATTATCACCAATCCTGATTTCCGCGCCGTAGCCATGCCGGGCGTAGAGGCTTCTCCGGGCAGCCTGGCGTATGTGTACTGGAACCAGGGCTCAGACCAGGTGTATCTTAAAGTAAATACCCTGCCTGCCAACTCTACGGATAAGCAGTATCAGCTTTGGGCGATCGTAGATGGCAAGCCGGTCAGTGCCGGTGTCTTTGATGTGGATGGCAACGCGCCGCAGCGCCTGGTGCAAATGCAGGATATTGAAAATGCATCGGCTTTTGCTGTCACATTGGAGCCACAGGGCGGCAGCGCCTCGCCCACCCTGGAAGCGATGGTAGTACAGGGGGCAGTAGAAAATACTTGATCAGTACCAGCCTAACTCTCAGACAAACCGCTCTCCTTTTTTAGCGCGCGCATCGCTGGTAAAGGTCTTGATCTTATCTTCCATATGACGCGGGCAGATCAGCAGTACATCTTCCGTATCGGCGACCAGGTAGCCTTCCAATTGGTGAATAATGATCAGTTTGTGGCGGCTGCCTTTGATATAAGAGTTTTTGCTGTCGTATAAGAAGGCGTTGGCTTCCACTACATTCTGTCCGGCATCTTTCTGTTTCATTTCGTACAAGGTATTCCAGGAGTCTAAGTCGGCCCAGTCGAAGTTGCCCAGCATGACATGTACATTGTCGGCTTTCTCCAGTACGCCGTGGATCATGGATATGCTCTTGCACTGAGAATAGGCGCGCCGGATAAAAGCTTCTTCTTCGGGCGTGTTATAATAAGGTCTGCCTTCTTCGAAAATCTCGAACACTTCGGGCAAATACTGTTCGTAAGCAGCCAGAATAGTCTGTACATGCCAGATGTAGATGTCGGTGTTCCAGGCAAAGTCGCCGCTATTGAGAAAAAGCTGCGCCAGGTCGTGCTGGGGT
>JBBSNI010000284.1:0-7875 GCA_038232695.1 Cytophagales bacterium | reverse complement strand
TGGTCCTATCTGCTGCCGGGCTATCCTTTCACCTACGACACAGTCGGCAGCCGGTTTGATGAGCAGTATACTTCTGAAGACAAGCTCAGCCGTGTGGTGCAGTATTTTTCGCTGCTGGCGATCCTGATCGCTGCCTTGGGGCTGGTCGGGCTGGCTTCTTACATGGCAGAGCAACGTTTCAAAGAAATCGGTATCCGCAAGGTGATGGGCGCTTCGGTAGGGCAGATTCTGCTGCTGCTGACCAGAAGGTTTACGGGACTGGTGCTGGTCGCTTTTGTCATTGCCTGCCCTATCACCTATTATCTGATGCATCAGTGGCTGGATACTTTTGCTTATCATGACACGCTGCACTGGTGGACATTTCTTGTCGCCGGTGTCTTTGCCCTGCTGATTGCCTGGCTGACAGTAGGTTCGCAAACGCTGCGGGCAGCCACGAGCAACCCGGTGGAGAGTTTGAGGAGTGAGTAATGTCTGAACTATGATTCGTATGATTATATGATGGGCTATGATTTGATTCGGATTAACTTTAAAGATTTTAGAATTGATAAAATATGTTTTGTATAAGAGGAAAATATGTTAGACAAGCGCCTTTAATCCAATGCCATTGTGACAAGTAATTCAGAATACCCGTAAAAGAATCATAGTGCATCAATAAATCATAAAAATCATAGTCAATTATGGTCAAGAACTACTTTAAAATTGCCCTGCGCAGCCTGGCTAAACACAGAGGCTATACGCTGATCAATATGCTGGGGCTTACCCTGGGTATTACGACCTGCCTGCTCATCTGCCTGTATGTACAGCATGAATTGAGCTACGACCGGTTCCACGAAAAAGCGGATCATATCTACCGGCTTAACAATACCTATCATACCCCCCAAGGAGACCTATCATATCCTACAGTATCGCCAGCGCTTCCGCTCAGTGCGAAGGATAAATTACCGGAAGTAGCCAACTATGTGCGCTTTAGTGGAATAGGTCAGAACAACGAAGCCATCATTCGCATTGATGATCGTTTTTATAAAGAGCAAGACGTTTTTGCAGCAGACCCCACCGTGTTTGAAGTGTTTTCTTTCCGGCTCAAGCAGGGTAACCCGGCTACGGCGCTACAAGATCCCTTTTCTGTTGTATTAACCGAAGAGGCAGCGCAGCGACTTTTCGGTGATTCGGCAGCCTTGGGAACTGCCTTGCAGCTTACCGGAAATCTCGCACACGAATACAAGGTGACCGGAATTCTGGAAAATATACCCGTTAACAGTCATATGAAATTTAATATGCTTGTCTCTATGGAAACAGCCGCTGCCCTGTATCCCGAAGCCGACCTGGACAATAACTGGGCCGGCGACGGTTTCTATGCTTATTTGTTACTTTCGTCTGACCAACACCTGAAACATATAGAACAGGCATTGCAGAAGCTCAATGAGCAAAACCTGGATGCTACGCAGGCAGCGCAGCGGGGCCCCTCACTAACAGCCCTGACGGATATTCACCTGCACTCTAACCTACTCAATGAGATGGAATCTAATGGCAGCATGGCGCAGGTGTATATTTTCATCGCCATTGCTATTTTCATCCTGGCTATTGCGGTCATCAACTATATGAACCTGGCGACCGCCCGTTCGGCGAAGAGAGCCAAAGAGGTAGGGATGCGCAAAGCGTTGGGCGCCATGCGCTCCCAGATCATCGGGCAGTTTCTGAGTGAGTCCGTGCTGCTGGTTTTGCTGGCTTCCGTGGTTTCCCTGTTGCTGGCGCAAGTCCTGCTGCCCGCCTTTAACCAACTGGCAGGCAAACAGCTTACCTTCCACCTGACAGATAATCCGCTGATCATGCTGGGGCTGGGGCTGATCATCCTGCTGACGGGCATCGCTTCGGGCAGCTATCCTGCTTTGTTTCTGTCTTCCTTCAAACCGGCCGAAGTGCTCAAAGGCAAGCTGGCAGCAGGCATGAACAGTTCTCCACTCCTGCGCAAAGGACTGGTGATCTTCCAGTTTGTCGTGTCTGTGGTGCTGATCATTGGCGCCTGGATGGTCTATAGCCAGCTTGATTACCTAAAAAACAAAGATTTGGGCTTTCAGAAAGAGCATATGATCGTGATCCGGAATACAGACAATGCCATCACCCAACCGCTTGCTGCTTTCAAAAGAGAACTCAGCCAAAATCCTCAGGTACACGGTGTGACGGCTTCCTGGAGCGTGCCAGGTGGGCTGCGTCCTATTACCCAGGTAAAGACGGAGACGATGGGAGAAGACGAAAACGTCGGGATGGCAGGCATCAATACGGATTTTGAGTATTTGCAAACCATGGGCATCCAACTGGTGCAAGGGCGCGATTTTAACCCAAAATATACGACAGATTCTACCGAGGCTATTATTATTAACCAACAAGCCATCAAAGAACTTGGGTTGCAAGGCGATCCCATCGGGCAGGTACTGCGGGTGAATGTAAATGGCAATGAATTTCAGGAAAGACAGATCATCGGCGTGGTTGAAGACATTAATTTTGAGCCGCTTTACCGCAAGACAGAAGGTGCTTTCTTTGCTGCGATGGCTCCTTTTTACAGCTATATTTTTGTGAAAATAGACCCACAGGAGCGCGACAAAACGCTGGCTTTCTTAGAGCAGACCTGGAACCAGTTTGCGCCGGGACAACCCTTCGATTATTCTTTTCTGGATGACGACCTGAACCAGTTGTACTTAGCCGAGCAAAAACTGGGAACGGTTGTGACTTCCTTTTCTATCCTGGCGGTCATTATCGCCTGCCTGGGCTTGTTCGGGCTGGCTTCTTTTGCCACGGAGCAGCGGCGCAAGGAAATTGGTATCCGCAAAGTGCTGGGTTCGTCCAATGCAGGCATCGTCTTATTATTTTTCAAAGAATACGCCCAGATCATTGTTATTGCCAACCTGATCGCCTGGCCGCTGGCTTATTACTTAGTGCGGCAATACATGGACAATTTTATGTTTCATATCTCTGTGAGTTGGGTCGTCTTTCTGGTGGCAGGCCTACTGGTCTGTATGATTGCCCTGCTGACGGTGGGAGCAAAAGCGGTAAGGGCAGCCAGGCGCAACCCGGTGGATAGTCTTAACTGTGATTAAATGATTTATCCGTGTAATGTATAGGATCTGGATCATTAATATCCACTACAAAATCTATATCACTGCGATCATGAAAGTTTTGATTAGTTACTGATCCAAAGACAAACAGTTGATAGACACTATTCAGTTGGCAAAGTCTTTTAATCTGTTCTATATTTCTTTCCAGCAGATTCATCACGGGATGATAATTGTCTTTTATAATAGCTAAGATATTCTTTTTTGTAACCATCTACAACAAAGTTTTAATAAGCACCAAATAGAGCACGGAAGATAAATAAAACAAATAGCTCATTCACGGATTTTAATATCCAGATGCTATAATTCTTTTCTGTAGAATTACATTAAGAAAATGATTATAGTAAATTTGCCGAATTAAATAGTCAATCAAATTCTTTTTACAATGGAAAATAACACACATCGTAACACCCCCGCAGACGCAAACCACAAAGTTTGGGAGGTAAACGAATCAAGCAGATGCCCATTTACGGGTGGCGCGTTAAATTTCACCGCTGGCAGTGGCACATCCAACCGTGACTGGTGGCCCAATCAATTGAATCTAGGTATTCTTCGCCAACACTCTTCTCTGTCTAACCCGATGGGCGAAGATTTTAATTATGCTGAAGAGTTCAAAAAACTTGACCTTGCTGCCGTGAAGCAGGATCTTTTTAATCTCATGACCGACTCTCAGGAATGGTGGCCGGCAGACTATGGTCACTATGGTCCGCTCTTTATTCGTATGGCATGGCACAGCGCCGGAACCTACCGTATCGGTGACGGCCGGGGTGGGGCTAGCTCAGGCTCTCAGCGCTTTGCGCCCCTTAACAGTTGGCCCGATAATGCCAACCTCGACAAAGCCCGCCTGCTGCTCTGGCCTATCAAGCAGAAATATGGGAAGAAAATTTCCTGGGCCGACCTGATGGTCCTTACAGGCAACTGCGCCCTGGAGTCAATGGGCTTTGAGACCTTTGGTTTCGCGGGCGGACGTGAGGATGTTTGGGAACCGGAGGAAGACATCTACTGGGGGGCAGAAGGAGAATGGTTGGGAAATAAGGAACGTTACGCGGGTGATCATGAGTTGGAAAACCCGCTGGCTGCCTCCCATATGGGTCTGATATACGTGAATCCGGAAGGTCCCAACGGAAACCCCGACCCCGTAGGGGCAGCGCGGGACATTCGCGAGACCTTTGGCCGCATGGCGATGAACGATGAAGAAACCGTGGCACTGATTGCTGGCGGACACACCTTCGGAAAAACCCACGGGGCTGCCGATCCGGTAGAACATGTGGGTCATGAACCGGCGGGGGCAGGCATAGAGGAACAAGGCCTGGGTTGGAAAAACACCTACGGTAGCGGCAATGCCGGCGACACCATTACCAGCGGTATTGAAGGCGCCTGGACGAAAACTCCTACCGAGTGGAGCAACTATTACTTTGAGAATCTATTTGGCCATGACTGGGAGGTGACGAAAAGTCCGGCCGGCGCCTATCAGTGGCAACCGAAAGATGGGGCCGGTGCCGGTACGATACCCGACGCCCATGATCCATCCAAAAGTCACGCGCCCTTTATGCTTACCACGGATATTGCGTTGAAAGTAGACCCTGAGTATGAGAAAATTTCAAGACGCTTCTTTGAAAATCCGGATGCGTTTGCCGACGCTTTTGCCCGGGCCTGGTTTAAGCTGACCCACCGCGATATGGGACCCAAGGCGCGCTATCTCGGCCCCGAAGTGCCGGAAGAAGACCTTCTCTGGCAAGACCCTGTCCCCGCCGTTACGCATGAATTGGTGAACGAACAGGATATTGCTGCGCTAAAGGGTAAGCTACTTGAGTCCGGACTGTCGGTATCCCAACTAGTCTCTACGGCCTGGGCGTCTGCATCCCCGTTCCGCAACTCCGATAAACGCGGTGGTGCCAACGGCGCCCGTATTCGCCTGGCACCGCAGAAAGATTGGGAAGCCAACAATCCTGCTCAATTAGCCAAGGTGCTGAAGACGCTGGAGGGCATTCAACAAGATTTCAACAATGCCCAGTCCGGCAACAAAAAGATTTCGCTGGCCGACCTGATCGTTTTGGGCGGATGCGCCGGTATAGAGAAGGCGGCCAAGGATGCCGGTCATCAGGTAACCGTACCCTTTGCACCCGGACGCACAGATGCTTCGCAGGAGCAAACCGATACGGAAGCATTTGACGCCCTGGAACCGAACGCCGATGGTTTCCGCAACTATGTGAATGCCAGGAGCGATATATCGGCATCGGCTGAGGAAATGCTCATAGACCGGGCACAACTCTTGTCACTGACCCCGCCTGAGATGACCGTGCTGGTAGCAGGAATGCGGGCCCTCGATACGAACTACGATCAGTCCCGACATGGTGTCTTCACCGACCGCCCAGGCGTACTGACCAACGACTTCTTCGTCAACCTGCTCGATTTGCGTACGAAGTGGAAGGCAAGCTCTGAGGCCGAAAGAGAGTTTGAGGGACGTGACCGGGCGACGGGCGAGCGTAAGTGGACAGGTACCCGGGTTGATCTCATCTTTGGGTCGAACTCCGAGCTCCGGGCCTTGGCTGAAGTCTACGGATGTGGAGATTCTCAGGAGAAATTTGTGAAGGACTTCGTAGCAGCCTGGACCAAAGTGATGAACCACGACCGCTTTGACCTGGCCTGATCCCGAAGGATCTGGTCATCTGAAAATAAAAATGTAATGCCAAGAGGTGGTCCGAAGACGGGCCGCCTTTTTTGGTTCCTAAGCCTTATATCTTACAATCTACCCGGCCTGATCCAAGCTGTATGAAACTGAAGAAAACAAAACCCTCTGGAGAGCTAAAGCTCTCTCATTCTACTCCTGGTGGGAGCGTCCGCTCAGACCTATAAAAGTACTTCCGGGCGGGCGCCGTACGCTATGGGGCACCCCGTGCTTTTTCCTTTTTCACAATTTCGTCTATCTGTTTAAGATTTTCTGGTAGATATTCTGTTGCAATTCGCCAGATAATTTCATAATCTATACCAAAGTATTCGTGGGTTAATCTATTCCTTAACCGGTACATGGCTGACCATGGTGTATCAGGATATCTTATCTGCACTTCTTTCGGTAGGTTTTTAGTTGCTTCTCCGATAATCTCAAAGTTTCTTATCACGGCATCCACAGTCTTATAATCCTGACGAAAAGTTTCCAGATTCAATTCTCGAATGTATTCTTGAATACGATTCATGGAAGTTTGAATATCTTCCAGATATAAGATATAATTTCTGTGATCAGTCAATGTATTGTACGGTTTGTAAAATTTGCTCCTTTAGCTGTTCTCGTAAGGCTGTCTTAGTCACCAAATCAACCTTTCTATCAAATACACTTTCAAGATATTCTTCCAACATAAAAAATTCCCATCCTGGAGTGGTAGAGAATTCTACTAAAATATCTATATCAGAATCTTGTTGATGATTTCCTTGAGCAAAAGAACCAAAATATCCAATTTCTTTGACTTTAAATTTATCAGCCAGATAAGGTTTAATCTCCTTTAACTTCTTAGCTATGTCATAGGATGTCATCATAATTTAAAGATAGCCAATTTTCTATTATTTTGCATGAGGCCCAAGGGTCTATGCACCGGACAGCCCGGCGTTGTATGCGTATTTCTTTTGCATCACCATATGACTCCTCGCTGGCGTATGAACTCAAACCCATGCTGCTCTAAAATTTTGCATACTTCTTTGCCCGATGCGGGGGACCGCCCCAAAGCCTTCATAAATTATACTGATACTTTTACTCTTGTAATAAGCACCTCATCATGCAATCTCTCTGATACTTCCTCCTGCGAAGCAGTTTCAAAAAACAGTTCCAAAGCTTCTATCAAATTACTTCTTGCCGCTTCAATAGTATCTCCCTGACTGGCAATATCTAATTCTGGACAAAGTGATACATAACCCTCGCCTTCTCTTTCAATGATAGCTGTTAATTCATAGTTACCTTTCATATTTGTGTTATTTTTTTCTTTTACATTTCACACAACGCTTGGCTATGATGAGTGGGGATTAGAAAGCACTAACCCTTCCATCTGATCAAAGCTACACCGATTAATACATTTACAATTCGTGGCGGACTTTCTAACCATTACAATAGTATCTTGACCTAATAAAACCCCATTCATTCATAGCTGCTGTTAGAGCTCGTACTATTTATCATTTCTATTTGCCAAAATCATTTCTTCGATCTGTTTCTTAAGTTCTTGCTTATTGTGAGGGCTAGCCGCAATTGATTTAAAAATTTTCCCTGATCTATCGATTAATACATACCTTGGTATGGCACCTTCGAATCCTCCAATCTTATTCCACATGTCTTCTATCAATTCATTGTTAGCCCTAACATGATATCCTTTCAGTTTATTGTATTTAATGCTTTGTTCCCATCGTTCTTCAAACCTTTGCTGATCAATTGAGATATATAGTCTTTCTACCTCTGGCTCAATAAATGACATAATTTCATCCTTGTATTGAAAGTCTTTAATACAAGGCAAGCACCAAGTAGCCCAAATATCAATATATAAGTATTTACCTGAAAATTGATTTATTAGGTCTTTAAAAGTGGTGTAATTCGTTTTTATAATCTCTGCATCTTTATACTTTTTTCCAGCTGCACTTATTGAACCTTTTAGCTTCTTTATATTAGGTTCAAGTAATTGCCAATAAGATAAATCGGGATGTTCACTTTTCAACTGATTGGTTATATCTAACAAGGCAGGCGAGTAATAGAAATCACTGCCTAAGAACGTATTTAAATAGTTCAACTTAT
>JBBSNI010000283.1:0-7879 GCA_038232695.1 Cytophagales bacterium | reverse complement strand
TGTTTCCAACTCAAATATTGCTCGTACATCACTCTAAATTGAGCTTCTTCGTTCCTGGATTTTTCCGTCTTGTCTTTTTTTGCCCTAAATTAAGCTCTTTTCTAAACTTGTCCTACACCCGTTGATTGTTGAATATTGAGTGTTTAAAATATTCAATAATCAACCGGGCGCCGGGCGCACTCAACACTCAATATTCAATGCTCAAGTAGAAAATGGATGTTGTGACAGCGTAGCATCAGGCGATATTAGTATAAACAGCTTGTATATCGTCGTCGTCTTCTATCTTGTCCAGCATCTTTTCGATGTCGGCCAACTGTTCTTCCGTGAATTCTACCAAGGTGGTGGCGATCCTTTCCAAGGTAGCTTTGCTTACTTCTACACCCTGGTCTTCGAAAGCCTGCGAAAGGGAGCCAAAGTTGGTATAGTCGGCGTAGGCATATACGGTGCCGTCTTCTACGACGATCTCTTCCAGTCCGGCATCAATCAGGGCAAGTTCCAGTGCTTCTATGTCAAGATCGTCGGTTGCCTCAAACTCAAAGACAGCTTTACGGGAAAACATAAACTCCAGTGAGCCTGTCGGTACGATACCGCCACCGGCCTTGCTGAAATAATGTTTGACATTGGCTACCGTGCGCGTCGAATTGTCCGTAGCGCATTCTACGATAACCAGCACGCCGTGCGGGCCTTTGCCCTCGTAGCTTACCTCTACGATGTCTTCGGCATCTTTGCCCGACGCTCTTTTGAGGGCTGCCTCGATATTATCTTTGGGCATATTCTGCGCTTTGGCGTTCTGGATGGCCGTACGCAGCTTGCCGTTCATATCCGGGTCGGTACCCCCTTCTTTAGCAGCGAGGGTGATAGATTTTGCCAGTTTTGGAAACACCTTGGACATTTTGTCCCAACGCTTTTCCTTAGAAGCTCTGCGATATTCAAAAGCTCTTCCCATAGTATTTTTGACTGTAAAATTAGATGTTTTTTATAGAAGTGATGTCTTTCTTTACTGCTACAAAAGTAGGAACTGCCGGGCTAAAATCTGTTTTTTTCAAAGGCTTTTTCCTGCATCCAGACCGGCTTTGTTGCTGCCTGGTGCGCTTTGCCCAGGATGTCTTTGTACAGTTCAGGTCTGCGGGCGTTTTTATAACGATACCCACCGGCTAAGGTTAGCTTATCAGCCATCAGGGTAGCGATTGAAATTTCATTGTCAAAGCTTCTGGTTTCTGTTAAAATCTCTCCGTAAGGGTCCAGGATCATGGCGTTTCCATTTTTCAGATGCTCCCCGTCATACCCTATGGGGTTGGTAAATACGTAATAGACGCCATTGTCATACGCTCTTGCCGGAAGCCAGCGCAACAGCCACCCTCTTCCTTTGGGTCCGTCAAACTCCACACGCAAGGCCACGGGGTCTTCCTCTCTTTTCTGCCAGAGTGCATCCGGGACATACCCTCTGCCGGGCATGGCAGAAGGCGTGCAGCCGGTCACATGGGGCGCAAAAATAATATCTGCGCCTAACAGGACCGTTGCTCTTACATTTTCTATAACATTGTTGTCGTAGCAGATAAGTATACCGCATCGCCACCCTTTGATGTCAAAGACCACATACTCGCTTCCTGCCGACAAATAAGGACTGATAAAGGGATGTATTTTCCGGTACCGGGCCACCAACCCCGTCTTGTTGACGCATACGTAGGTATTGAACACCTGATCGTTGTCGAGCTCAGCCAGCCCGGCCAGGATGTGTATGTCGTACTTTTTGGCCATACGCATCAGTGCCTGGCAGCTATTGCCGTTGGGTACTTCTTCGGCCAGGTCTATTACCTGTCGTTCGTCCAGATTTTTGAAAAAAGTGTAGGCAGTGACAGACATTTCATGAAAGCTGATCACCTCAGCGCCTTGCTGCCTGGCTTCAGCCGTTAAGGTCTCGATGACGGACAGATTATAGGCCTTGTCGCCGTCTTTGGGTTCAAACTGGGCAACAGCCACTTTTATATTTTCCATTGATAGAGCATGTTAATTTAAACTACTCGTTAATTGTCTTTTTCTTAAACTTAGCAGAAGTCTGGAAAGCCTTCGCCTGCCCTAACAACAAAAACGACAGGCTTATGTTAGCTCTTTTCTGCCACGCAAGCACCTGGTCTTACATCTGTGAAACCCCGTCGTAGCTGACTGATGGGTGCGAAAATGTTAGCCAAACCTGGTTTTGCCCGCTGTTTGTTCTTCCCAAATTAACCAAACCTGGTGGATATTACATGGGAGTAAGAAAAAATGGACGCTACCTGGTTTTATTACCTGTTTCTTACATTACGCCTCTTCGCAACCACTTTTTTATCCTATCCCACCTGGTTTTATTCTCTCTCATGTAGTGTCCATGTAAGATATTCCTGGTAGCACTCATTTGGGAAGGCTCAGCAGTGAGCGTCGACCGCGTTTTACTCATTTTATTTTGCTCAAAAGTGCGCGCCACCACGTTTTGCTATCTTTTCAGGCACTACTACCTCTCCCCCCCTCCCCCGGTCTGTGTCGCACAGACCGGAAAACCGGGCAGGGATCATCCGAAACACGCCCAACGAATCAACCCCGCTTATTATCCATTCACTTTACTTTTCTGACGGTTCGCCCGGAAATTCCGGTAGCCGGTAGCTTTTCTTCCTACTTTCGTATCATCACCCACAAACCAAACACTGTCATGAAAAATATACTTTTTATCTTTATGCTAAGCCTGACGAGCATACAGGCGCAGTCTTTAACACAAACCATTCGCGGCCAACTCGTAGACACACAGTCTGAGTTTCCGCTGGTAGGTGCCAATGTCATAGTTTTAGGCACAGAGCCGATGATCGGGGCAGCTACCGGCACCGACGGCTACTACCGCCTGGAAAATGTGCCTTTAGGACGCCAGACGCTGCGTATCTCGTATACAGGGTATGAAGAAAGAGTCATTCCCAATGTAGTCGTTACCTCCGGCAAGGAAGTGGTGCTGAACATCGCACTGAAAGAAAAAGTGATGATGGGGGAGGAGATCGTCGTCACGGCTGAGCCGGAGAAATCCGTGACTAACAACGAACTGACCACCGTGAGCGCCCGCTCTTTTAACCTGGAAGAAACCGGGCGCTATGCCGGTAGCCTCAACGATCCTGCCCGGATGGCTGCCAACTTTGCCGGCGTAGCGGCCAACAACGACGACCGCAACGACATCATCATCCGCGGCAACTCGCCCAGCGGCTTATTGTGGCGTCTGGAAGGGATCAACATTCCCAACCCCAGCCACTACGGTACGATCAGCGGCACGGGCGGCCCGGTAAGCATCCTGAACTACAATGTGCTGGACAAATCCGACTTCCTCACCGCCGCCTTTCCGGCGGAGTATGGCAATGCGATTGCCGGGGTGTTTGACCTGCAACTGCGCAGCGGCAACAGCGAGAAGAAAGAGTACCTGGGACAGATCGGATTCAATGGTTTTGAGGCAGGCATAGAAGGACCTTTTTCCGAAAAATCCAAAGCTTCTTATATTGCCAACTACCGCTACTCTACCCTGGGCGTCTTCAATGCGTTAGGGCTGGAATTTGGTACCGGTGCCGCCATCCCGCAGTACCAGGATTTGACATTTAAGGTGGATGTGCCCACCAAAAAGGCAGGCAGGTTTACCCTGTATGGCATCGGCGGCACCAGCCACATAGAATTTCTGGGCAGCGAGCAGAACCTGGACGAACTGGAGGAAAACTTTTATGCCGACGAAAACTACGACAGCTACTCCGAGTTTCAGAGTGCGGTCGCAGGCTTGTCGCATCTGTATTACTTCAACAGTACCACGTATTACAAGCTATCGCTGGCCGCTTCGCACCAGCGGCAGCAGTTCAGCAGCGACTCGCTGAGCATAGAAGACCGCTTGCCCGTGCCCAGCGAAGAGGCTGATCTGATCAACAACAAATATTCAGCGCACCTGCTGCTCAACAAGAAGTTCAGCGCCCGCAACAATGTTTCGGCAGGCGCCATTCTTGACTTGTACGATTTTGATATGGAAAACAACTGGCTCGTACCCGGCGAGGAGTACACCATCCGCAACAACCAGGGACAAGGCCTGCTGACCCAGGCCTACGCCCAATGGCAGCATCGCTTCAACGATAAGCTGACGCTGAATACGGGCGTCAACGTGCAGCATTTTGAGGTGAGCAACAGCACGTCGGTCAACCCAAGAGCAGGTATTAAATACCAGTTGAATGACAGGCAATCCATTGGGCTGGGCTACGGCTTGCATAGCCAGATACAACCGCTGGAAGTGTATTTTACGCAAAGCACTTTACCGGACGGCAGCACCGCGCTGACCAACCAGGACCTGGGTTTTGTCAAAAGCCATCACTACGTGCTGTCTTACGACCGTTCGCTTACTCCTAACATACGCTTTAAGATAGAAACGTACTATCAGGATATTTACAATACCGCTGTAACCCGGCAGCCAAGCTCTTTTTCCATGCTCAACGCCGGTGCAGACTTTGACCCTATAGACGAAACCAACCTGGTAAACGCCGGTACCGGACGCAATTACGGGCTGGAACTCACCCTGGAAAGGTTTTACAGCGACGGCTATTATTTTCTGCTGACCACCTCCCTGTACGACGCCAAATACAAAGGCAGCGACGGCGTGTTGCGCAACACCGCCTTCAACGGAGGCTACATCCTGAACCTGCTGGGTGGCAAAGAATTTAAGATCGGCAAAAAAAGCAATACCCTCAACGTAGACGTGAAGCTGACTACTTCGGGTGGCAACCGCTATACGCCCATCAATTTTGAGCAGTCGGCTGCCGCAGGTTACGAAGTGCGCCGGGAAGACATCGCTTATTCCGAAAGAAGAGACGACTATCTGCGTGCCGATCTGAAAGTGACCTACCGCATCAATACCCGGCGCGTGACCCACGAGATAGGCATCAACGTGCAGAACGTGACCAATAACCAAAACGAGTTTTCTAGAGTCTATAACCCCCGCACCAATACTGTGCAGACCCGCTACCAAATGGGCTTGTTCCCGGTGCCTCAATACAGGATTTTATTCTAAAAAGCTGGAAGACGGAAGTCGGGAGACCGTAGTAACTTCCGTCTTCCAGCCTCCAACACCTTTAATACAAATTTTTAATATGAAAAATATGGAAACGATCAACAAAACCAAGTACGCCTGGATCGGTATCGTCGCTGTTGTGATGATCATCGCAGGTGTTGTCGCTCAATTCGTTACAGATGCATCGCTGTTTTCTTCAGGAGATTTTGCGATGAACTACTTTGCTTCCGGGCAGTTTGCCTGCGGGGTGTTTGCCGCAGGGACTTTCTCTGTCGGTATCTTCTCGGCAGGTATCTTTTCGTTTGGTATTTTTTCTATCGGTATCTTCAATGTTGGGTTGTTTGCTATTGGCTTGTTTGTGGCTGGCTACCGGAAGAGAAAAAGTAAGCAATTGTCAGATTTTCAGGTTACCTTTAAATGATGAAAGACAAGAAGATCAGAATCATAGGCATCCCGCTGGTCAGTATTCTTTTTATGTTTATTCATAGCTACGACTACCTTATCGGTCCGGCGGTCATCATCCAGGAATTCCTGATTTCTTTTGCCTTTACGCTTGCCCTTTGGGAAGGTATACGCGCCATTGTGATCTATATGCGCAGGGTTTTCCCGCACAATGAGCAGACCGCCCAGCGGCTTATCATACAGTCTTTGATCACTATTGCTTACACTTTTGCAGTTACCTGGGCAATCATCTACTTGTTTTCTTTCATCAACATTCCGATCTGCGGACCCGAAGACGGACCTTATGCCCGGTGGATGCTGGCTTTGACCAACTTAGTACCTAACTTTTTTGTCACCTCACTCTACGAAGGCGCTTATTTTTTTATGGAGTGGAAGAAAAACTTTCAGCGGTCGGAAGCTTTGGCTAAAGAGAACATACGCTCCCAATTTGAAGCCCTGAAAAGCCAGTTAGACCCGCACTTTCTGTTCAACAGCCTGAACACCCTGGCTGCGCTCATTGATGAAAGCAACGAACCGGCGCAAAAGTACTTAGAGCAGTTGTCGGATGTATACCGCTATGTGCTGCTGAGCAAGCAGAAAGAGACGGTACCCTTGCAGGAAGAACTCGACTTTGTAGCATCGTATATCTACCTGAACAAAGCCCGCTACCGCGACAACCTGATCGTAGAGAACCACATTCCCGAAACAGCGATGAGCCAGCCGGTCGCCCCGCTGAGTTTGCAAATATTGATAGAAAACGCGATGAAGCACAACGTCATTTCCAAAGAAAAACCTCTGACCCTGAAGCTGTCGGTAGATACGTATGGCTACATTATAGTAGAAAACAATGTGCAGAAGAAAAACATACTGGAGAAATCTACCAAGACCGGCCTGCAAAACATCATCAACCGCTATGCGCTGCTCACCTCCGGGCAGGTAGAGATCGTCCACAATGCCGACATTTTCTCCGTCAGAATACCGCCGATTCTTTCATGAAAATATTCAGTATGAATATACTCATCATCGAAGACGAATACCCGGCCGCAGAACGCTTGGAGAAGCTGCTCCACAAGCTCAACGAGCCGGTAACCATCGCCGGCATCCTCGACAGTGTGGAAGGCGCTGTCCGGTGGCTGCAAACCCATCCTGCCCCCGACCTCATCCTTTCCGACATCCAGTTAGCTGACGGGCTGAGCTTTGAGATCTACGAACAGGTGGTGGTCAAAACTCCTATCATTTTTACCACTTCCTACGATGAATACGCCATCAAAGCGTTCCGGGTCAGAAGCATCGATTACCTGCTTAAACCTATCAAATTTGAGGAACTGGTACGCGCTATGGAGAAATACAAAGGACTGAAAAGCACCTTCTCAGATACCCACCACGTCCACAAGCTGGAGCAACTGTTAGACAGCCTGCCCTATGCTGGCAAATCTTTCAAAAAGCGATTCCTGGTCAAAAAGGGCGAACAACTGCTTCCCATCAGCGACGAAGAGATCGCTTACTTTTATACGGAAAACGAACTGGTTTACCTGATGACGCACCAAGGAAAAAAGCATCTGATAGATCATACGCTTGAGCAGTTGGATGCGCTGTTGGACACTACCCGTTTCTTCCGCATCAACCGCCAGTTTATCCTGCAACTGGAAGCTATCCGCGAGATTCACGTATACTTCGGCAGCCGCCTCAAATTACAGGTGCATCCCGCTCCAAATGAAGAAGTCATCGTGAGCAAAGGTAAAGCCAAAGCTTTTAAAGAGTGGCTGGAAAAATGAAGCGGGAAGACGGAAGTGGTGCCCCACCGGGACCGAAGCGGGAAGCCTGAGGTCTTTTACTTCCGTCTTCCCACTTCCAGCCCCACCTACCTTTAGTTCGCGCGAGGCTCCTGTGCCCGTCATGGAATGATCGTGTGTATTATTTACAAACCTCTGGTTTGTGGCATGATGTGAAACAGTCCATATTTTAGTGGGTTACAACATCTGACGTTCCGCAGACCGGAGGTCTGCTAATAATACACACGAGGATAGAGCCTCGCGCGAACGAATTCGATTTTATTTGTTTAGTTCGCACGAGCCATCCCGGCCGGACGTCCACGCTCGTGTGAGTTATTGATAGACCTCTGGTCTTTCTGATGCTGTTTTTTGCGCTGCCTGCATCCCGCTGTAGTAGAAGGGTGGTGCCTTTCAGTTTTTTGCGACCCTTCTCTCACGGAATGGTTATAGTTTTCGAAATTTGGTGACCGTTCCGTGATGGAATGGTCATGTATTTGGGAATTTAGTAATTGCGTCAAAATAACATTTCTATTTACATGTTTGGCTCAATGCAATAATTCCATTCCCCGTGAAATGAATCTGTGCTGATATTTACAGCAGCCAATTGTTCATTGGAAAC
>JBBSNI010000282.1:0-7907 GCA_038232695.1 Cytophagales bacterium | reverse complement strand
AGTCGCCGAAAGCTTCCAGGATGATCTTTGCCTGCTGGAAATAGTTGAAAGTATCGCCGCCGGGCTTTCCGCCGCCGTAATAAAACTGGTAGATCAACCCTACCGCCAACGCCCCGATGATCTTCACGGTAAGACCAGGAATGAAATATCTTTGCGTATAAGCGTTGGTTACCTTAGGGCGTAGCTGGTAGGCCACCACATACGTCAGTAAGATCCACAAAGGGGTAATAAACAGGTCTTTGGCGCCCATGAACGGCAGGTTGAATTTTCCGCCAAAATAGGCTTATTTATTGAGCGCAACAGGCAGGGTTTTGTTGCTTTTCGGGATGGTTCTTACAGATGTATGTTTTTTAGGTTTTTTGCGTATAGTGGGGTTTTGGCGTATATTTGTGTCAAACAGTAAACATGGTTTTTAATTACCTGACAACTTATGAAACAAATCACCCTGAATATTCCCGATAATAAATACTCTTTTTTTCTGGAATTAGTGAAGCATCTGGAGTTTCTACAAGTAGAAGAAGGCGAACAGCAAGCTTTGGAAGAGCTACAAAATAGTCTTAAACAAGTAAAACTTATGCAGGAAGGCAAATTGCCTAAACAATCTGCCAAAGATTTTCTCAATGAGCCCAAAAGATGTTAAGATTTTCCTATCTGCCCGTTTGTAAACCATGAATTAACATCAATCGGACATCATCTGCCATCCAACAAAGGATAAAACTGCATAAAATCCTGCATCACTACATCGGCACTTTCAGGGTCATATTGCTTGAGGATATTGGCCAGCGACTGTAGCAGCACCATGTTCCGGGTGACTTCTATGCTGCTCGTGTTGTTTTGTTGCTTTAGACAATAATCCAGGGTATTCTTGGCTTGTTCGTGCAGTTTGCGGCTCAATGACAGGGCTTTTTCTTCTTCTTTAAGCATCCACAGAAATTTGACAACCTCCACCGTATTGAAATCATAGGCGACGGCTGTATCGGGCATGGCTTCCAAAGATTTCATCAAAGCTTTTCTGGCTTTTTCGGTCTTGCCTTCTGCCAGCAACGTACCGATCAGGGTATTAAAATTCTGCCTATACGCCGACACGCCCCGGTAAATATGGTCTTCTGTAGAGTAATAAATATCCGGGTTGTCCAGCGCCCGCCAGGAGAACTCGTGCATCATGTGGTGGTACATCGTATCGCTGTTGACCAGTATGTCCGAAGGGTCAGGATTGTTGACGGGCAGCAGGCGGTAAGCCGATCCTTCCTGTACGACATGCGCACTGAAATCCAGGTTAGTTCCCATCAGCGAGGTAGGGTTGAAGTAGACGGGCCGCTCCCATCGGTTGGTAGCCAGCAGGTCGAGGATCATCAGGTCTTTTTTCTCTAATGCGTTGCCTTTCATGTTAATAAACATACGGTCTGTATACAGGTTTTGCATATTTTCAGGAATGATGTCCTGTAAAGCGGCAGGGATGGAGGGGCTATTGCGCACGGTGGATGCGTTCACTTTCTCCTTTTCAGCAGGCGATACAGTTTCTACATCTAAGTAAAAGGTTTTGGCAGGAACGGTATTGTACCGCGCCCGGGCACCAGGTAGTTGCAAGGCCGGTGAGTTGTCCTTAATGAGTTTGAGATATTGTTTCAGACTGATCGCTCCTTTGATGGCAGGACGCTCCACGTAAGGCAGATAGTCGTTTGCGCCGCCCTGCTTATAGTTTTCTGCTGTCAGGGAAAAAGGCAGCGGTTCGGAATCATACGCCGGACGTTTCATCTGGTCGATATACCAGTCGGTGTTGAAGTAGCTCAGCACGATCACGCGCACATCGGTACGGAAACCTTCTACCTCCTGTGCATACCACAGCGGAAAAGTATCATTGTCGCCGCCGGTAAACAGGATGGCATTGGGGGCACAGGATGCCAGCACGTTTTTGGCAATGTCTATGGCAAAATAACGGCCCGTCCGGTCGTGGTCGTCCCAGGCCTGGGCAGCCATCAGGGCGGGAACAGCCAGGCAGGCCGACAGGGCAGCAACGCCAGCATAAAATCTGTTTTTAAAAAACCGGCTGATGAACTGCGCCGTAGCCATTGCCCCAAACCCTATCCAGATAGCAAAAGCATAGTAAGCGCCTACATAAATATAGTCCCGCTCGCGCGGTTCTATAGGCGGCGAGTTCAGATAGACCACCAGGGCTACGCCTGTGAGCAGAAACAACAGGGCTACCACGGAGAAGCCTTTCATATCGTTGCGGTATTGAAAGAAAAGCCCTGCCAGTCCCAGCAGCAGGGGCAGCATGTAGTAGTTGTTGCGGGCTTTGTTTTCAGCCAATGCTTTAGGCACTTGTTTGGCTGCATCCCAGGGCAGCAGCCAGCCGGCATCTTTGACGTCGCTTTCGCGCCCTACGAAGTTCCACATAAAGTAGCGCATAAACATATGTCCTAACTGGTAGCGAAAGAAGAAACTCAAATTGTCGGCAAAACCAGGTTCTTCGTTAGGGCGCAAATTCATCCACTGCCGGTATAGTTGCGCATGATTGTCTTGCGTACTGTAGGCTCTGGGAAAAACACTGCTCTTCTTTGGATCGTAGATATTTTCCAGTCTGTAATCTGCAATGATATACTTGTCTTTGCCTTTTTCATAAACGGGTGCGCCCTGCTGCCGGTCAATCAGGTTGGCGGTAAAGTACGGTCCGTAGAGCAGCGGACGGCTGCCGTACTGTTCCCGCTTGAGGTAAGAGACAAAGCTGATGATGGTTTCAGGATTGTTCTCATCAATCGGTGGATCGTAGGCAGAGCGTATGGGCACCATCGCATAGGAAGCATAACCGATCAGCATAAAAGTCAACGCCAGCAAACCGGTATGCAGCGGCACCTTCTGGCGTTGGAGCGATGCATACAATCCATACATCAATCCACTTAGCATCAGCAGGACAAAAACGATCAGCCCTGCGCCAAAGGGTAGCCCCAGGCTGTTGACAAAAAATACTTCAAACGATCCTGCCAGCGATGGCAGTCCGGGAATGATGCCTGCCATGATCAGCCCGATCAGTCCCAATCCGGTCGTTAGCGTCAGGAGGATGCCCGCCGGAGTAGCTGTTTTGTATTGCTTAAAATAATAGATCAGTCCCAAAGCCGGGATCGTCACCAGGTTAAGCAAATGCACGCCGATAGACAGCCCCATCATATAGGCGATCAGGATGAGCCAGCGGTTAGCCGCTGTGGGCGAGGTGATATGCTCCCATTGCAACATCGCCCAGAATACAAAAGCCGTAAAAAAGGAAGATAGTCCGTAGACTTCCGCCTCGGTCGCAGAAAACCAGAAGGAGTCGGAGAAAGTATACGCCAAAGCACCCACCACGCCGCTGCCGGTCAGCCAGAGGGTTTGATTCCGGGTTTCGCTGCCGTTGGTCACTTTCAGTAACTTTTTGCACAGCAAAACGATCGTCCAATACAGCAACATAATGGTAGCTCCGCTGCTGACGACGCTGATCATATTGATCCAGAAAGCGACCCTTTCGGTATTGCCTAAAGCCAGAAAGGAGAACAAACGTCCCAACAGCAGAAAGAAAGGTGCGCCCGGCGGATGCGGCACCTGTAGCTTGTAGGCGGCGGCGATAAACTCCCCGCAGTCCCACAGGCTGGCGGTAGGTTCTACAGTAAGCGCGTACACAGTAGTAGCGATGGCGAACATTATCCAACCGATATACTGATTTAATTTCCTGTAATGCATTCAGCTATTTTTTTCGTGGTCTGTTTATGCAGCAAGGTATTTTCCGGGAGGCACCGGTGCCATTCACCGCTTGTACAAGTTCATACAAGTTGACGCAAGGCGATGGCATTCCGTCTGTTTTTTTGTTATACTTGGGCTATACAAAAGCTTTTTGGATCGTAGCGGACGCTACGACCAGGGTGAACGAAATTCCTGTTATCTATGAAAAACGAAAAACCTTATCTTCAGCACTGTCTGAGTCTGATTGAGCAAAAAACAGGCTGGGGCAGCCCTGACCATTGGACGCATCAGGACTTTATTTGCCTGGGCGACCTGATACAGGAGGAAACGGGCATCCACCTGAGTTCTACCACGCTCAAACGTGTCTGGGGAAAGGTAAAATACGACAGCTTTCCGCACACCACGACGCTAAATACGCTGGCACGCTATGCAGGATACGATCACTGGCGGGCGTTGGTGACCGCCCAACAACAGCTTCAGCGTTTGGACACTACAGAAAAGCATGAGGCTTCTCAGGAATATGAGCAGGACAGAAAGCATATTGCCAGGGCAGCGGCTATCCTGCTGTTGTTCATTGTGGGTGTTTTTGCGCTGCTGGGTACTGTTTTTTCCACGGATCACACGCCCGCCGGTATAGCGGTTGCTGCTTCCAAAGATTTCTCATTCTCAGCGCATCCTATCGCCACCGGTTTGCCCAATACGGTGGTCTTTCGTTATGATGCGACGGCAGCCGTTGACCGTCCTGTGTCTATCCAGTCTGCCGAAGATACGCAGGCTCAGACCTATGTAGCGGCAGACAAGCATCAACATACGGCTTTGTATTATTACCCTGGCGTGTATCAGACAAAGCTGCTGGTAAACAGTCAGGTGGTGAAAGAACAGGAAGTGATGATCAAAACCAAAGGCTGGCTGGCGATGATAGAACAGCCCGTGCCGCTTTACTTTACAGAAAATCTGATGCAGCAAGGTATGCTCAGCCTGCCTTCGGAAGCGCTTTGTTCAGACACACAGACTTCCATACCCTGGACAGCTTACTACAATGTAGGTAACTTTGGCGCATTGTCCGGCAATGATTTTACCCTGGAAACGGAGCTAAAAAGTAATTTCAACAAAGGTGAAGCGGTTTGTCAGGATACCAGCGTAGTGATCTTGCGCAGCCGCGCGCCTTCTATTATTATTCCGCTGACGATCCCCGGTTGCCTGGCGAAGGTAGACCAACAACTGAAAGGCAGCGTGATGCAGGATGGCAAGCTTGACCTTACGGCGTTTGGCTGCAACCTTTCAGATTGGGTGCAGGTAAAATGTGAAGCCAAAGACGGGCAGTTCAGGCTATGGGTCAACCGGAAGCTGGCTTATGAAGGTACGCTGCCACAGGACAACAGCCAGATTGCCGGTATTCTGTATCGCTTTCATGGCAACGGCAGCGTCAGAAACTTGCGCCTGGGTAAAGCTGGCGGAAAAGTAATATATGAGGAGGATTTTGCGGGATAGATTGGGGAATTACTTTTTTACAAATATGGAATTCAATTCCATATTTGTAAAGTTTCTTATCTTTGTGTTATGATACCCCGCAGCATCAGCCATACTATCCTTCGTGCTTCTGAAAAAATACCTGTCATCACCGTCACGGGGCCGCGGCAGTCGGGGAAAACTACTTTGGTACGCAGCCTCTTTCCTGGTCATACCTACGTAAACCTTGAGTTCCCGGACACACGGGAGTATGCGACAAATGACCCACGGGGATTTTTGCATTCCGCCCCCGCCATGATCGTGGATGAGGTACAGCATGTCCCCCAACTGGCTTCCTATATGCAGGGCATGGTAGACGAGGAGCCGCGTCCTGCCCGGTTTGTACTTACGGGTTCTCAAAACTTTTCTTTGGCACAATCGGTGTCGCAGAGCCTGGCCGGGCGAAGTGCTATTTTTCATTTGCTGCCGCTATCTATCCGGGAGCTACAAGATAGCGGCTATGCTGTAGACACTTATGAGCCTCTGCTTTACCAGGGGTTTTATCCCCGCCTTTACGACCAGCATCTAAGTCCGGGGGAATGGATTCCGGATTATATTCAAACGTACCTGGAAAGAGATGTAAGGCAGATCACGTATGTGCAGAACCTCAACAGTTTTCAGACCTTCCTGAAACTGTGTGCCGGAAGAACCGGGCAGTTGCTGAGCATGGCTTCTCTATCCAACGAAGTAGGGGTAGATACCAAAACCATCAAAGCCTGGATTTCTGTGCTGGAAGCCAGCTATGTGGTGTTTCTGCTGCGTCCTCACCACAAAAACTACAATAAAAGGATAGTAAAAACACCTAAGCTGTATTTTTATGATACCGGGCTGGCTTGTTCGCTGCTAGGCATACAAGGTGTGGAGCAGCTTGACACGCATTATCTCAAAGGAGCGTTGTTTGAGTCGCTGGTCTTGTCAGAGCTACAGAAGTACCGTTTCAACCAGGGACAGCGTCCTGCGGATTATTTCTGGCGTGACAACACCGGGCATGAAATAGACTTTCTGACAGAAAAACCTGATGGGCTCAAGATTGCTGAGATCAAATCAGGAAAAACCATTCATGCTACGTTTTTTCAGGGGTTAGATTTCTACAAGAACATAGCGGCTGCCCAGGTAAGTGCTTATCTTATTTACGGCGGCGATACCGCTCAGGTCAGGTCGCAGCACACCGTATTGCCCTGGCAGGACTGTACGGATATTTTTTCTTCCTGATTTGACTAGAATACAACTGCTTTACTTTCTATGGCTATCTATAATCTTTTGACGGTAATATCTTTGTAAAAAATCTCTGCTCCTTCGGACTGAAGCAATATCCTGCCTTTGTGGATGTTAGGATCCGTGCCTTCGTTGACGACAATCCCGTTTACCAAGTGGGTGCATTTGTTTTTATGACAGATGACTTCTACCGTGTTCCACATACCCGTAGGTTTTTCGGCATCTTTTTGTTTAACAATCCTGACGTTAGCTTGGGGCTTATTGCGTTTGCCATTGACTTCAATAGACGTTTGTTTAATCATCCAGAAGTCGCCGCAGTCTCCTTCCTGTATCTGGCACTCAATGCTTTTGGGCCATACTTTGTCCGGGTAATCTTCGGGCACATAGTACAGGATGCCGCTGTCCCTTTTGGCATCTTCACGGGGCGGCCACTTTTTCTGCCCCCATTTGAAAGCCAGCGTAAGATGGAAATCTTCAAACACCTCTTCTGTCATCACATATCCGAACTCTTTGCCTGATATGTGCAACATACTGTCCTGCACCTGGAAAACACCTTCGGGGTCTTTGTTTTTCCCATGCGTTGGCAGAAAAGTGTACCATCCCTTTAAATTTTCTCTATTGAATAATGGGGTAAACGCAGCGGGGTCCTGCCTAACAGGTTTAGGAGGCTGAGTCAGAGAGGTAAGCAGGATAGTGATATAAGCAAATAAGGCTATGGGTTGCATAGAAAAAGCATATTAATTGAGATTTAACGGACGTGTTTTACCGAAACAAGCTGCATATTAACTATTTTCTTCAAAACTGTTCAATACAAAAAACCAAAATGCCTTTCAGATTAAAGGTGAGGCGTTGAAGCATCAGGGTAGTTTTGCCTACGCCCCTGGCACCCTTGATGCCGATCAGCCGGTCGTTCCAATCTATTTTATGATATAAATACCTGGTAAAGGCGGTATGGAAGTTCTTCTATAGGTTTCTCGACTTTCTAACAGCTAAATCGATTATAAATTTTGACTTTTCCAAAGGTCAAAATTACAAAAAAAACGCCTTTTTGAAAAGTCATTATGAAATAATGCTCAGGCTTGTTCTTTCTTGTTCATAAGCATATCCCGCAAAAACTTGATGTCGTCCTGCAATTGATTAATTTGCGCTTTGCATAACGCCCGCTCTTTTTCAAACTGGTCTTTTAACTCTTTGATTTGCAGTTCGTACAACTGCTGCTGTTTCTCAAACTGTTCTTTTAATTCTCTGATCAGTACAGTGGCATCGTCCTTGGAGTAGGCTGTGGAAAGCCTGTTTAATCACTCAGTTTTAAATTATGCATACTTCCTTAACCAATAGTCCGGTAAGTTTTTGAAAAGGTTTGGAAAATAAAAGAGGAAGCACCTTTTTGCGAAGATGCGACTCCTACACAATGATGCTTCCCGCAAGAGCCAGGCTCTTGTAGCAAAGATAACAGAAAAAATGGATGGGTT
>JBBSNI010000281.1:0-7931 GCA_038232695.1 Cytophagales bacterium | reverse complement strand
CTCATCATCAACCGCCCGGACGGTGCTAAGCTCGTGCTGGAATGCCAGCAGCATTTAGGTGAAGACCGGGTGCGTACCATTGCCATGGAAGGTACCGAAGGGCTGGTCAGAGGCATGGACGTCATAGATACCGGGCAGCCCATCACCATGCCTGCCAATGATGCCATCCGGGGAAGGTTGTTCAACGTCATCGGCGACACGATCGACGGGCTGCCGCAATTGCCGGAAGGCGCCGGACGCCCTATCCACAGCGCTCCGCCCCGCTTTGAAGATCTGTCTACCTCCGAAGAGATCCTTTATACCGGTATCAAAGTCGTTGACCTGCTGGAGCCTTACTCCAAAGGTGGTAAAGTAGGCTTGTTTGGCGGGGCAGGAGTTGGTAAAACCGTACTGATCCAGGAGTTGATCAACAACATTGCTAAAGCGTATTCCGGTTTCTCTGTCTTTGCCGGTGTAGGCGAGAGAACACGCGAAGGCAACGACCTGCTGCGTGAGTTTATCGAGGCGGATATTATTAAATACGGACACGACTTTAAAGAGTCTATGGAAGCCGGTGGCTGGGATTTGGACAAGGTAGATATGGAATCGCTGAAAGAGTCGCAGGCAACGCTGATCTTCGGGCAGATGAACGAGCCTCCCGGCGCCCGTGCCCGTGTAGCACTTTCCGGGCTTACCGTTGCCGAATATTTCCGCGACGGCGACGGACAAGGGCAGGGAAGAGATATTCTTTTCTTTATAGACAACATCTTCCGCTTTACCCAGGCAGGTTCCGAAGTGTCGGCGCTGTTAGGTCGTATGCCTTCGGCGGTAGGGTATCAGCCTACGCTGGCTACCGAGATGGGTGCGATGCAGGAGCGCATTACTTCTACCAAACGCGGCTCTATCACCTCCGTGCAAGCCGTCTACGTACCTGCCGATGACCTGACCGACCCGGCACCGGCAACTACCTTTGCCCACCTGGATGCTACCACCGTACTTTCCCGTAAAATCTCAGAGCAGGGCATCTACCCCGCTGTAGACCCGCTGGATTCTACCTCGCGTATCCTGTCAGCCGACATCGTAGGCGATGAACACTACAACACAGCGCAAAACGTCAAGCAAATCTTACAGCGTTACCAGGAGTTGCAGGACATCATCGCTATCCTGGGCATGGATGAACTCTCTGACGAAGACAAGCAGGCGGTACATCGTGCCCGCCGTGTACAGCGTTTCCTGTCGCAGCCGTTCTTTGTGGCGGAGCAGTTCACTGGTATTCCGGGCCAGTTGGTAGACATCAAAGATACCATCAAAGGCTTCAATATGATCATGGATGGCGAACTGGATCACATCCCTGAGCCTGCTTTCAACCTGAAAGGAACCATAGAGCAGGTGATAGAAGCCGGAGAAAAAATGGTAGCCGAAGCGAAGTAATCATGTGTTAATGTGTTATGTAGTAAAGCTCAAACATATGAATACTTTAACACGTCCGCACTTTAACACTTTAACACACTATGCATCTAACCATACTCACCCCCGACCAGCAGGTATTTGACGGAGAAGTAGATTCAGCGACCTTTCCGGGCAGCGAAGGATCTTTCCAGGTATTGAATAACCACGCCCCCTTGGTAAGCTCTTTGGGCAAAGGCAAGGTCGTGTACCGCGGCACAGGCGGAGAGCGCAGCGTCACCGTAGAGGGCGGCGTAGTAGAAGTGCTGAAGAACAATATTACGGTGCTGGCCGAAAAGGTAGTAGAATAGCAACCTTGCTCTTTTTTATAATAAAGGTACTACTATGCAACACAACCCTGTCTACTCCCGTCGCCACATGCTAAAAAGCGCTGCCGCTTTGGCAGGTTTGGCTACTACACATCCTTGGTGGTATCCTTTTGCTGCCGATACCAAAAGAAAATACAACATAGGAGCCTGCGACTGGTCTATAGGTCAACATTCCCGGGTAGAAGCTTTGGCGGTGGCTGATAAAATCGGATTGGATGGGGTGCAGGTAAGCCTGGGCAAACTCGCCAACAACATGCATCTGCGCCAGCCGGAAGTGCAGCAGGCCTACCAAAAAGCCGCTAAAAAACATAATATACGAATATCGAGCCTGGCTATTGGCGAGCTCAACGAAGTACCATACAAATCTGCGCCGGAGACAGAGGCGTGGGTAAGCGATAGCATCGGTGTGGCCAAAGCGATGGGCTGTGAAGTCATTTTGCTGGCCTTTTTTAGTAAAGGTGACCTGAAAGGAGACCCTGCCGGGCAACAAGAAGTCGTGCGCCGATTGAAGAACGTAGCTCCAAAAGCCGAAAAGGCAGGCATCATCTTAGGCATAGAATCCTGGCTGAGCGCGGATGAACATCTAAAGATGGTTGATGCGATAGGCTCTCCTAATGTCAGGGTCTATTACGACGTAGCCAACTCCCATAAAATGGGCTACGATATTTATGAAGAAATGGCACGCCTGGGCAAGCAGTACATCTGTGAAATACACGCCAAAGAAAACGACCATCTGCTGGGTAAAGGCTCTATAGATTTTGTCAGAATAAAAAACATACTGGATGCGATGGACTATGAGGGTTGGGTGATCATCGAGGGAGCCCGCCCGGAAGGCACTGAACTGCTGCCCACCTATCAGGCTAACTACCAATACCTGAACACAGTGCTTAACAAACCCTGATTCCTCATGAATTTGCCTCCTTCTCTTATCTTGCTCCTGGCGCTGCTTATGATGGCATGTGCCCAGGAAGAAACTGCCCGGGAAAGCACCGCTGAGGCACCTGTCTTATATCTGCCCGACGGTCTGGAAGCTACCGTATGGGCTGAATCTCCACAGTTCTACAACCCTACCAACATAGATGTGGACGTTCGTGGACGTATCTGGGTCACAGAAGCGGTCAATTACCGGGATTTTAACAATGCCGAAGGGCATATGGCGCACCCCGAAGGCGACCGGGTGATGATCTTGGAAGATACCAACGGCGACGGCGTAGCAGATTCCTCCAAAGTGTTTGTGCAGGATAAAGACCTCGTATCTCCCTTAGGGATTGCTGTTTTGGGCAATAAAGTAGTCGTCTCCTGTTCGCCTTCCCTCATTATTTATACGGACGAAAACGGAGATGATCAGCCTGACAAGAAAGAAGTATTTCTCACAGGTTTCGGGGGATTAGATCATGATCATGGATTGCATTCCGTGATAGCCGGTCCTGACGGCAAATGGTATTTTAACACTGGCAATGCCGGTCCGCATATCGTCACCGACAAAGCAGGCTGGACGCTTCGCGCCGGCAGTATATACACCGGCGGTACGCCTTACAACGATAAAAATACGCCTGCCCTGAAAAGTGATGATGGCAACATCTACACCGGAGGATTAGCCCTACGGATAAACAGCGACGGCACCGGGCTGAAAGTATTAGCCCATAACTTCCGTAATTCTTATGAAACGTTCGTAGACTCCTATGGCAACTTATGGCAGAATGACAACGACGATGAAAAAGCTGCCTGCCGGACAAGCTGGATGATGGAAGGAGGCAATGCCGGTTATTTCAATCAGACCGGCGCCCGCACCTGGCAAGCCGACCGCAGGCCGGGGCAAAGCATACAGACCGCCCACTGGCACCAGGAAGACCCGGGCGTGATGCCTGTCGGTGATCTGTATGGTTCGGGGTCTCCTACCGGAGTGGTAGTGAATGAAAGTGATGCTTTGGGCAAACCGTACCGGGGGCTTTTGCTCAGTGCAGACGCTGGCAGAAATATTGTTTTTGGCTACCAGCCCAAACCTAAAGGCGCCGGTTACGATCTTTCCGAAAGAACTGCTTTTGTTGCCTCCGTCGATACCGATAACAAGGATTATCGCTGGAATAAAGTAGAAGAAGACAAAAGCAAATGGTTTCGCCCCAGCGATGTGGCGATCGGTACCGACGGCGCCCTCTATGTAGCAGACTGGTACGACCCTATCGTAGGCGGACACCAGATGTATGATAAGAAAGGCTACGGGCGTATCTACCGTATCACGCCTAAAGATAAAAAGTTAGCATTGCCTGCTATAGACTTAAACAGCACGGCAGGACAGATACAGGCACTGCTCAGCCCTTCCATCAACGTGCGCAACCAGGGGTTTGAAAGGCTGAAAGCTCGGGGCGAAGCCGTGCTGCCCGAGATAAAAGAAATTCTGTCTTCTGACAACCCCTACCACCGCGCTCGCGCCGTATGGCTGCTCTCCCAATCAGGAGACGTAGGCATACGGGAAGTAGAAGCCTTGCTTGACGATGACGACCCCCAAATCGTTATTACTGCCCTGAGAGCTTTACGGCAGGTTAACCCAACCCATATAGCAGACTATGCAATGCAATTGGCACAGCATCCATCGGCTGCAGTCCGGAGAGAAGTAGCTATTGCACTGCGGAAGGTGCCTTTGACAGAAAGTAAAACGGTGGTTTTAAGTCTAATAGATGGCTATGATGGTCAGGACGATGAGTATTTATATGCTTTAGGGATAGCACTGGAAGGCAAAGAAGCCGCTTTTTATCCTGCTTTATTGAAGCACTTTAACGCCAAAGCACCCGAACAGTGGTCGGCGCCTTTAGCGGCACTGGTCTGGGAACTCCATCCACCGGCTGCCGCAAAGGCATTGCAAACCAGGGTTATGTCCGGGCAATTGTCACCGGAAGCGCGAAAGAAAGCTTTGGTAGCCTTGGCTTTTATCCCTACCCGCGCTGCTGCGGATGCCGTCCGGCAGTTAGCCAAAGATGGATCAAACGATTTGACAACCTCAGCCCAGTACTGGCTACAGTTCCGTAAGACCAACGATTGGCAAGCTTATCTGAAAGACTGGCAGTCGCCCGGTGATTTTTTGCCGGAGGCGCATCCCAAACTGCTGGCGCTCAGACAGCAAGTGGCTGATACTACGTTAGCCATTGCGCAAAGAATGAAAAGTGCCGCCGGGCTGGCCACGCAAAGTGCAGGGAAGCTTCACCTGATCTACCTAACTGCCAGCAAGGCTTTACCGGATACGCTTGTGCAGCAACTCAGCAGCCCCATGATGCAGGAAGAAGACCGAAACCTCAAAGCCTTAGCGGCACACTTTTTTGCTCCGACCGATACGGCTTCTTATAAAACAGCAACTGTCGCTGCATTACCGGCAGATGCTCATCGTGGCAAAACGCTGTTTTACAGTAATTGTCTGAGTTGTCATAAAATGGGGGAAGCAGGCGGCGAGATCGGTCCGGTACTCACTAATATCCACAACAAGTACGATAAGCTCGGTATGCTGGAAGGAATACTGCACCCGGAAGCAGGCATTGCCTTTGGCTATGAACCTTACCTGGTGATGACGAAAAACGGAGGCGCTGTCTACGGTCTGCTGCTCTCTGACGGCGCGGTAGTCACCGTGATGGATACGTATGGAAGACGCTACATGATAGAAAAGGCACAGGTGGCGGATAAGAAAAAACTGAACCTCAGTCTTATGCCTTCCCCCAGATACATGGCTTTGAGCGAGCAGGAGGTAGCCGACATTACTGCCTTTTTGTTGCAAGGGCAGGCACTGGCCGGAAAACAGTAGCATATTCGCCGCTGTGCTACTTACGCTTTCGGGAAAAAAGGCGGGAGAACATCCGCTTTTCAAACTCCCAGAAAAAACGGAATTGCCCAAATATAAAGCCATAGAAGAGCAATACCACCTGGTAGATAGGCAAAACAGCGATCAAATAGAAGGGCAGCTTGATCCAGGCGGAAGTTTGCTCTTCAATACCTGCCAGGTCGTACAAAGGTTGCTTTAAAAACATCACCGAAAAGCCGGTGCAGGCGAAAACAAGCAGCACCAGCACGACTTGGGTCAGGCTTTTGAGCTTCCACCGGGTTTTGAGTTTTTGTAAAAAATTATTCTTATTTTTTTCGCTCACCGGGTCTGGTTCAGTTTCCATGCTTCAGAGGTTTTCGTAGGTTCTCCACGGCTGCCAGCTTTCGTGCCGGGGCAGACTGGCGGTCAAGTGCAGGGTTTCTTTCCTGACGGGGTGTTCAAATATCAGGTGGCGGGCGTGTAAGTTAATACTTTTGTCGGTGTTGACCTCCCCAAATCCATACTTTACATCTCCCCGGATGGGGCAACCCAATTTAGCTAACTGTACCCGTATCTGGTGCGGTCTTCCTGTCAGCGGTTCTACTTCCAGCAAGTATGCATTATCTTGGTGTCCGATCAGTTTGTATCTCAACTCGGCTCTTTTACTACCGGCTACCTCTTTGTCATAAGCCGTTGTGATGTTTTTAGCCTCATCTTTTTTCAGCCAATGGATCAGCGTTCCTTCTACCGGCTGGGGCAATTGGTGCACTACCGCCCAATAGGTTTTGCTGATGGCCCTTTCGCGAAACAGGCGGTTCATACGATCCAGCGCTTTGGAAGTGCGGGCAAATACCAGTACACCACTCACCGGGCGGTCCAGGCGATGTACCACGCCCAGGAATACAGCGCCGGGTTTATGGTATTTTTCTTTGAGATAATCTTTGCATATGGCTACCAACGCCACATCGCCTGTGCGGTCGCCCTGTACCAGGCTGCCTGCCGGTTTGTTGACGGCGAGCAGATGGTTGTCTTCGTATAATACCGGGGGGAAAGACTTGACAGGAGGCATCAGCAAGGTATATTTTGATGATAACCCGGACAAAAGGCAGAAGTTTGCAGTAAACGGACAAAGAATGGCCAGGCAGATAAAATCTATGTCTCTGCCGGATAATTTTTAGTAAAAACCTATTAGGAATAAAAGAAAAAAATAATTAATTGCGGAGAAGAAAATAAAATACAGGACTAAGAAACAGCATGGAAAATAGCAATATCATAGCTCCGCTCAAAGAGGAATTACCAAGCCATTATGCTGACAGGTTAGGTATTGCCTATACTTCTTCTGTCAGCCACGAACATAAAAAGGTAAACGGGCAATTTTTCACTCCTTTAGCAATAGCCTCTTTTATGGCTTCTTATTCAGCATTCAGGGGAAGTTCAGCACGAATTCTTGATCCTGGCTGTGGTTCGGCCATTTTGTCATGCGCTTTGGTTGAACATCTTAGCAGATCAAACAAAGATATAAAGTCCATTGAGTTGGTAGCTTACGAAACGGACGCCGCGCTGGTCCCCGTATCAAAACAAGTCATCAGCTATCTTGAAAATTGGGGTCAGGATCAGGGCCTTACCATCACAACCACACTTCATACAGAAGATTTTGTCCTGCACAATGCCGACTGCCTCAAGGAGCCGGGCGACCTTTTTGCCAGGCCAATAGCGCCCTTTGACGTTGTCATCTCAAATCCTCCTTACTTTAAGCTATCTATGGACGATCCAAGAACGAAGGCCGCCAGAGTAGTTGTCAATGGTCATCCTAATATTTACGCCATTTTTATGGCAACTTCAGCCAAGTTGCTGAAAGAAAACGGCGAACTGATTTTCATTACGCCCCGCAGCTATGCCGCAGGCGGCTATTTCAGAGCCTTCCGGGAATACTTTTTCAACCTGATTGACCTGGAAAAAGCGCATTTGTTCGTATCCCGGAAAGATACCTTCGGCAGGGACCAAGTGTTACAAGAGACAGTTATCATCAAGGGCATAAGAAAAGACACTGCATCCGGGGCGCATGTGTTTGTATCATCATCCAATGGATTAAAAGATCTGAACAGCTCTGCCGTTAAATCTTTCCCGAAAAAGGACATTATCAATGTAGATTCGAGCGAAAAGATTTTGTACCTGCCTACCACTGATTTTGAGGAATCGGTACTGGAAATATTCAAAAGCTGGGCAGGGAATCTAAGTAAGTATAATATCAAAATTTCTACAGGTCCGGTCGTAGCTTTCCGGGTAGTGTATTAAAAGTAAGGATAAGATAGTTGATAGATTTGCAAAAGAAGGCAGTAAAGGCTATACTAATTGAATGCAAAACAATATAGAATGCCCTCACCGGGCCACGG
>JBBSNI010000280.1:0-7961 GCA_038232695.1 Cytophagales bacterium | reverse complement strand
CCCGGCTGTTCAAAGGACGGTCAAAATCTGCCAGCGAGGGATCTTTCCAACTGGATTTGGCGTGGCGAACGAGATAAAGTGTTTTCATAAACCATGTTAATTAACGTACCTTTGTCTTTTAGGTGTTAATGTGCGCAAGTGTTATAGTTCTAAAGTGTTAAGGTGTTAAAGTGTTAATGTAAAAAAATGCGAAAGAACTCGACTCCTGATGCCAGAGCATCGTTTCATCTTAACCTGAACACTTGAACACTTGAACACTTGAACACTTGAACACTTGAACACTTGAACACTTGAACACTTGAACACCTGAACACCTGAACACCTGAACACCTGAACATCTGAACATCTGAACATCCGAACACCTCACTATGCAACTTTTTAGTACCAATGCATCTGCCGGCGACGCGGCTGTTTCATTCCGGGAAGCCGTTTTTCAGAGTATGCCGCAAGACAATGGTTTATTCATGCCCTTGACGTTGCCCCGTCTGCCCGGCGCTTTTTTTGAGAAAATAGAAAAGTTTACCTTTCAGGAGATCGCCTTTCAAGTAGCATATGCCTTGCTGGAAGAAGATATTCCTGCGCCGGTGCTGCGCGAGATCATAGAAGATGCCATCAGTTTTGTAGCACCGGTAGTAGTCCTGGACGAGCAGATACATGTGCTGGAGCTTTTCCATGGACCTACGCTGGCATTCAAGGATTTTGGTGCCCGTTTTATGGCGCGAACCATGTCCTGGTTTTTGCAGCGCGATCCTGTGTCCGAAAAGACCGACATCCTGGTCGCTACCTCGGGCGATACGGGCGGCGCGGTAGCCCAGGGCTTTCTGGACGTACCCGGCATCGATGTTACGCTACTTTATCCCAAAGGAAAGGTAAGCGAGTTGCAGGAAAAACAACTGACTACCGCAGGGCATAATGTGACTGCCCTGGAAGTAGACGGCACCTTCGACGACTGCCAGCGGATGGTCAAACAGGCTTTTCTTGACGTGGAACTGCGGCAGAGGCGTCGTCTTTCGTCAGCCAACTCCATCAACATCAGCCGCCTCATACCCCAGTCTTTTTACTATTTCAATGCCTATGCACAACTCAAGAGGGAACCGGCTTTTGAGGCATCGCGCCCCGTCGTTTTTTCTGTGCCCAGCGGCAACTTCGGCAACCTGTGCGGCGGACTCATCGCCAGGCACATGGGACTTCCTGTAGATCATATGATCGCCGCTACCAATATCAACGATATTGTACCTGCTTACCTGAGTTCCGGGCGTTTTGAGGCCAAGCCTTCGGTGCAAACGCTTTCTAATGCGATGGACGTAGGCAACCCCAGCAACTTTGCCCGTTTGCAAGCCTTTTACAAAACAGACGCTGCCATGAGCGAGGCGGAAGTATGGCAGGCGATCCAGCGGGATATTTCCGGCAGGTACTATACCGATGCCCAAACCAGCGCGGCCATCAGCGAAGTATTTCACCATTATCATGGCTATGTGATGTGCCCCCACACGGCGGTCGGCTACTTAGGGCTGAAAGACTATCTGCGCGAGCAGCCTGATGCGTACGGCATTGTATTGTCTACGGCACACCCCGCTAAGTTTGTGGATACCGTAGAGGCGGCTATTGAAGAAAAAATAGTCTTGCCGGAGCGGTTGCAAAGCCTGCTGCAACAGGAAAAACAGGCAGTTGCTCTTCCCAATGAATACGAAGCGCTCAGGGAATATCTGTGGCATAAAGAAGCTTGAAGACCGAAGCTCGAAGACCGAAGACGGGAGAAATAAACTTCTGTCTTCTGTCTTCTGTCTTCAAGCTTCTTTCAAAACAATGTCTGGATACCGTACCGGATCCGTTGCTCATGTTCCAGCAGCCACTGCTTGCGCCACAGTCCGCCCGCGTAGCCGGTCAGGTGGCCGTCTGTGCCAATCACCCGGTGGCAGGGCACCAGGATGCTAAGCTGGTTTTTGCCATTGGTCGTGCCTACGGCGCGGATGCTTTTTTCGTTGCGGATATGCCGCGCAAGTTGCCCGTACGACCAGGTGCACCCATAAGGAATGTCGCCCAATGCTTTCCAGACAGTTTGTTGAAAGATAGTGCCCGGCTGCGCCAACGGTATCTCAAAGGTCTGTCGTACCCCGTTAAAATATTCATCCAACTGTCGGAGGCATTGCTTTATCACGTCCGGCATAGCCGTTGGTATTACCTTGGGCGGTGCTGCTTCTATATACTGGATGCCAGTCACAGCTTGCTCATTGCCGGTCACCAGTAGGTTGCCAATAGGTGAGGTATAATAGGTAGTGTAGTCAGTCATGGTCAGCTAAAGAATGCCAAAGATAAAATGTGGTGTAGGATAGCCAGCCTGTCCAGGCTTTGGAGAGTTTCTCGATGGTCAGCAGATCGGGTTTTTGTTTCAGTTGCATCGCATGTCTGAGGGCATGGTGTAGGCCAACGTCGTCGATAGGGAAGGCGTCGGGCATCCGCAGGCATTTCATCATCACGTAGTGGGACGTCCACTGCCCGATGCCTTTGAGTTGTGTGAGTTTGTCTACTGCTTCCGGGTAAGGCATCGCTTGTAACTTTTCTTTAGAGATAACGCCGCTTTCCAGGGCTTGCGCCACCCCGATCAGGTAAGCCGCTTTGCGGGAAGAAAACTGCAAAGGGCGCAGATCGGCTGTCGGCAAACCCGCGATGCGGGCAGGTGATGGAAAGAGGTATAGCGGCTGCCTCCGGTGCATAACGGTTTCGCCCCATTCCATCACAAACCTCTGCTTCAACGTGTAGGCAAAGCGCAGGTTGATCTGTTGACCAATAATAGCCCAGCAGAGCGCCTCAAAAAGATCTGGGATACCGATCAGCCGCAAGCCGGCATAGCGGGGTACGACCTGGCTCAGCACGGCATCCTGCGCTGCCATCCGGTAGAAAGGTGCCAGATCCGTTTGCAGATCAAACAGTTCGGTCAGGTAAGCTTTTAGTGCGGCGGCAGTGCCGGGCGCATGGGTAGTATCCAGATATTGGACGGTAAGCTTGCCTGGCTGGGCACTGACTTCAAAAATGACCAAAGTACCTTGCAGCCTGACGGCTTTGATGAGGGTATCCGGCGTAGTCTGGTGCATACACTCAAGGGTAGAGCGGCGGAGGTATCTCATACATTCGGAAAAGCTGAATTCCGTTGGCGTTGGGATGTTCAGGGTTTGCATTTCTTGCATGAGCGGTAACCGTTTTTGAGGGCGTCTTCCCGGTGGGTATAAAACAATACGTTTTCAGGTTTGGGACGGGCATGGCAGGAAGGCTTGCAGAAAATGCCGGTGGTTTTTACGGCAATATAAAAGGCACCATCAAAGGCGGCGTCTTTGCTGAGCATGGCTTGCAGCATCACCGGGTAAGACAGGGGTGCGCCGGGCGTATGTTGTGTTGGGTGTAAAAATACTTCATACTCATTTTGGACGCCTGTGTACAGGAGATAAGGCTGTAGCCATTCGTTCAGTGCATGGAATGCCTTTTTGTTCAGATAGCCGTACCGTTCCCGTCCTGCCTGGTAGATTTTGACAACCTCACCGGCTTCTAGTACCGCCAAATGTTTAGACACGGCCTGCCGGCTGATGTCTGCAAAGTGTTCGTTGATCTGGTTGATGTTCAACGGAGCTTTTGCCAGCAGGTCTACGATCTGTCTTCTGGCCGGGTCTGCCAGGGCTTTGAAGATGTCTTTTTCCATTTGTGCAACTTTTTGGTTGCTAATATAAGTGCAATATTTTAGTTGTGCAAAATTCTCTGAATTTTATTTTTTCCGGCTATTGCTTCGATGTATTGACCGTTCATCCTTAGTATACGCCAAAACATAACCGCGTCAGCCTTGTTTTATCAGCAGAGTGAAGTAGTCGCTCATTTTAAGGGAACGGAACCAATTTTAATCTAAACAATAAAGTGATATGAATACATTAGAAGGAAAAAAAGTAGCCATTTTGGTGGCTAATGGCTTTGAGCAGGTAGAACTGACCAAGCCCAAACAAGCGCTGGAAGAAGCCGGGGCAATCGCCCATATTGTTTCACCCGAAAAAGAAAAAGTAAAAGCCTGGGACGAGACCAACTGGGGCGATGAGTTCCCGGTAGACGTTGCTCTGGATGAAGCTTCCGCCCGGGACTATGACGCCCTGCTTTTGCCAGGCGGGCAGTTGAACCCCGACTTTTTGAGGGTAAACGAAGAAGCTGTAGACTTTGTCCGCTCTTTTGCCGAGCAAAGCAAGCCTATCGGTGCGATCTGCCACGGTCCCTGGACGCTCATCGAGGCAGAAGTAGTCAGAGGAAGGAAGATGACATCTTATCCGTCTATCAAAACAGACCTGCGCAACGCGGGTGCCAACTGGGTAGACGAAGAAGTAGTGGTAGACAACGGACTCATTACCAGCCGCAAGCCGGACGATATTCCTGCTTTCAATGCAAAGATCATCGAAGAATTCGCCAAAGTAAACGAATCGGCACAGGTCTGAAACTTTTCCACAGGGGCTGTCCCACAGCGGCTATGATTAAAGTGATTTGATGATCAATTAGGGTTTGATCATTTTGATTTTTAGAAATTCGATTAACATAAATTTTGTAAATCATTTAATAAAGCCTCTGCGTATATTTGCCGCAGGGGCTTTTTTTATCTTTTTGCTTCAAATTTCTGCTATGTTCGACATCAATACGCTTGTACTACCTCATATTCTAACGCTAAAACCCTACTCCTCTGCCCGCGACGAGTATGCAGGAGATACGGGCATCTTTCTGGATGCCAACGAAAACGCTTACGGTACGCCGGGCGTGGCGACGCCCGGCGTTGTCGCTTCCGTAGCCTTTCATCGTTACCCTGACCCGCACCAGCAACAGCTTAAACAACGCATTGCCGAAATAAAGCAAATGGCTCCCGACCATATTTTCCTGGGCAACGGCAGCGACGAGGCCATCGACCTGCTCATCCGGGCTTTTTGTGCGCCCCATACAGACAATATTATCACACTACCGCCTACCTACGGCATGTATGAAGTAGCCGCCTCCATCAACCAGGTAGGCGTGCATACGGCTACACTGATGCAAGACTTTCAGATAGCAGAAGATCAACTGATGCAGGCAGTAGATGCGCAAAGCAAGCTGGTCTTTTTCTGCTCGCCCAACAATCCTACGGGCAACATACTGTCGCGTGATACTATCCTGCGTTTTGCTCGGCAGTTTTCCGGTCTGGTCGTCGTCGACGAGGCCTACATAGATTTTGCTGGGGTGCCCAGTTTGCTGGAAGTGCTTTCAGACGTGCCCAACCTGGTGGTATTACAGACTTTCAGCAAAGCCTGGGGCATGGCAGCGCTGCGCCTGGGTATGGCGTTTGCCAGTCCGCCGGTCATCCAAATCCTGAACAAGATCAAGCCTCCTTACAACGTCAACGCCCTGACACAGCAAAAGGCGATGGAAGTGCTGGCGCATCCCAACCAGAAAGAAAAGATAGTGCAGGAGATCATTGCCCAGCGGGAAAAGCTTGCCGAAGCATTGTCCGAACTGCCGCTGGTAGAAAAGGTGTATCCTTCGGACGCCAACTTTTTGTTGGTCAGGGTCAGAGATGCTTACCAGGTATTTAATACACTCATCCGGGAGAAGGTGATCGTCCGCGACCGTTCTTCGGTCTTACTCTGCGAGGGTTGCCTGCGCATCACGGTAGGCACACCGGAAGAAAACCAGACGCTTTTAGAAAAGTTGAAAGCCTTTCAAGGTGCTTTTTCTGCGTAATGGGTATAGGCAGCCCGGGCGATCCTGGCGATGACCTCTTCCCCTGTCTCCAAGGCTTCTTTTGTGTTAGAGACAAAGACAGCGATCGCCAGGTGGCTTCCATCAGGCAGCACGATGATACCTGCGTCGTTGATCGCCGAGGTAATGCCTGCGTCGCTGGTACCGCCGGTGCCTGTTTTGTGGGCTACCGTCGTTCCTGGCGGCAGCAGCCCTTTTAGCCTGTGGGCACCCGTGGCGGTTTCTGTCATAGTTTGCCAAAGAAAGTCACGGCTTTGTGGAGAAAGTGCCTTTTGCTGAAAAGCTATGTCGAGCAATTGCACCATCGCCACCGGCTGGCTCCAGTTGGTAAACTGCGTTTCCGTGTCCTGGTGCATTTCCGCTTCGGTAGCGACGATTGCCAGGTTTTTTACGCCCAGGCTGTGTATGTATTTTTCTACGGCTTTTGGTCCGCCCAACAGACGAAACAGTATGTCGCAGCCGCTGTTGTCGCTTTGCGCTACTGTATAGCTCAGAATTTCCCGCAAGGGAATTTCTACCCCACCCTTAGGATATTTTTTCGCCAGTGGGCTCCAGGTGTTGGGCAGCAGGTCTTCCGGGCGGATGCGGATGGGTTGTTCCATAGAAAGCACCCCTTTGTCTACCTGGTGTAACACCGCCATCGCCAGCGGAAATTTGTAAACGCTCTGCATAGGAAAGCGGCTGTTGCCATTGACCGTAAGCGTATCTCCATTCGTCAGATGCATTACTGCTACGCCAATTTCTGCTTGAATAGGCTGGATGATCTGCGCTATTTCCTGCTTGAGGACAGTATCCGTTTTCAAATACCCTAAAGAAGATAGAAACCGATCTGCTTTGTGAAGCGTATTTTCATACATCTTTTTATGTTGTACATTGAAAAATCCATGTTCTTCTCCTTCGTAAAGAAACAGGTCGCACCGGCTGCCTGCTTCCTGCATTTTTGCCTGGTACGCCTTGGCAGTAGCCACAGGAATAAGATTGTCTTCCGTTCCTAAAAAGATGATCGTAGGCGGGGCTCCCTGGCGGATGTTGTGCAGGGGAGAGATTTCCGGGTATCGCTCACCAACCCGTTCATATCCATAGCCTTGCGGACCGTTGTCAAATACCGGGTTGAATAAGACCAAAGCATTGGGTTTTGAACTTACTGACAAGTCTTCTCCTGCTTCTTCCAGCCCGGTGATTGTTCCCGCAGCCGCCGCCAGGTGCCCCCCGGCAGAGCCGCCTGCCGCTACGATGCTGTCCGGGTTGATACCCAACTGTGCAGCGTTCTTCCTTAAAAAGCGGATAGCTGATTTGGCATCTTTAACCGCCTCGAAAGGTGTCGTATGATGGCGGCTGGCTACCCGGTAATCCGCCAGCACCGCGACCATACCGCGGGACGCAAAATATTGAGCATGGGGACGGAATTGATCAATATTACCTTGCTTCCATCCTCCGCCAAAAAAGAAAATAATGGCAGGATGCTTTGTGTTTTTCTGGAAATCGGCAGGATACACTACCGTGAGGTCTAAAGCAACGGTATCTACTTTTTTGTAGGTATAGATAGCTTCATTTTTCTCTGTCTGTGCAAAGGAAAACGCAGGAAAGATGACCAGCAGAAGAACGATGAGCTTGACTGTTTTACTTGGAGTCATATGGATTGTAAAATTAATGGTTGGAAGAAGCTGGAAGACGGGAGACAGAAGACAGAATTGAATTCTTATATCCGAAATAATACTTCCCAGGTGGGTCACCACTTCCGTCTTCCGTCTTCCCTCTCCCGACGTCTCCCTACTGCGTATAAGGCACGGTTTGCGTTTCATCTACCGGGTAACCCCACTGCCTGACGTATTCCATACCCGGACGGAACTTGTCTCCGTTTGCCTGCAATTTTTTCATCAGCATCGCATCCAAGCGGTTTTGTAAATCCGTGTATTGAGGCTCGTTAACCAGGTTATGCATCTGGTAGGGGTCTTGTTGGTTATCAAAAAGCAGCCACGGGCCTTGCAGGTCGCGCACGTAGGTATAGCGTGTGGTTTCCAAACCACGGTATTCTCTTCCCTGTCGCTCAAAGCGGTTCCACTGCCCAAAGGGTTGTACACAGGTGATGATGGTTGCCGTATCCGGAAGGGGCTGTTGTCCGGCCAGGTGTTGGCTATAGTCGTAGCCTTCTACCGTGGGCGGAATCTCTATCTGGCACAAGCCCAGCAGCGTAGGCATAATGTCGTAGGAGT
>JBBSNI010000279.1:0-7967 GCA_038232695.1 Cytophagales bacterium | reverse complement strand
TGGCAGGTCTAAAAACAGAGATGTTAAAGCCGAGCCATACTAATTGCCCGATAGCCTTCTTTCATACCACTCCTTCACTCTGCTACTGTTCTTTCTTTACCTGATAAGCCTGCTCTCTTACTTACAACATGTTAGTTCTTTCAAGTTCTTAGTTCTAAGTTTAACTTGAGAACTAAACAACCTGAGAACAGAACTAAACAACTTAGAACTTAGAACTAAATAACTCAGAACTAATCAACTTAGAACTATAAGACTTTAGGTGGCTGTAGCGCCGGGGTACACCTCTTCCCTTTCCGAACAGAGCCGTTAAGCCCGGCAGCGCCAATGGTACTTCTATTACAAGAGGAAGAGTAGGTCGCCGCCTTACCCCCATCCATAAGCCCGCTTGTCAAGACAACAAGCGGGCTTTTTTTTTGCCTTCTCCAACACCACAAAAGGCTTTTTTTTGCCATACCATCTACCTTAACCTTCTCTCTCTCATTTCTTTCTGCTATGTTTGCCCTCCATGAAAAACGCCATTATTGAAACAAGTGCTTATGCCAGGGCAGGATTGTTAGGAAATCCTACCGACGGCTACTATGGCAAAACCATATCTATCATCGTCAGAAATTTTGGTGCGCGGGTTTCGCTTTACCCTTCCCCCGAAGTGCACATCGAGCCCCAAGAACAAGACATCAACGTTTACCGGAATATATATCACCTGACAGACTCGGTCAACCTGGTGGGGTATTATGGCGGCTCCCGGCTGATCAAAGCGACTATCAAGAAGTTTTGTGAGTATTGTGAAAAAAACCAAATCAAACTTTCCAACAGAAATTTTACCATCCGCTACTATTCCTCTATCCCGCGTCAGGTTGGGCTGGCAGGCTCCAGCGCTATCGTTACGGCGACCATCAAGGCGTTGATGATATATTATGAAGTAAAAATTCCTATTGAGATACTTCCCAGCCTGATATTGTCCGTAGAAGTAGATGAACTCAGGATCAATGCCGGGCTGCAAGACCGCGTGGCACAGGTATATGAAGGTTGCGTTTATATGAACTTTGACAAGAAAATTATGCTGGAAAAAGGACATGGTGAATACAAAAGACTCAATCCAAGCCTGCTTCCTAATTTTTACATAGCTCACAAGACCGATTTAGGCAAAGTCTCAGGAGCCGTTTTCAACGATGTCAAAAGCAGGTTTGAGAAAGGCGATCAGAAGGTGATTGATACGATACAGGAAATTGCCGGACTGGCCGAACAAGGGGTGTCTGCCATCGAGAACAAAGATATTAACAAACTTAACGAACTGATCAACAAAAACTTTGACCTTCGCTGCCAGATCATGAATATCAGCGACAGTAATAAAGAACTGGTAAGTATGGCCAGAAGCTGCGGTGCGTCTGCTAAATTTACCGGCTCGGGTGGCTCCATCATAGGAATATACGAAAATGATGAAGTGCTCAATAAATTAGTGGTGTCGTTGAAAAAGATCAACGCCCGTGTGATCAAACCTTATATCTCTTGAATCTATGATTACCAAAGCCATCATCCCTGCTGCCGGACTGGGCACCCGTTTCCTGCCGGCTACCAAGGCACAACCCAAAGAAATGCTCCCTATCATCGATACGCCTACCATTCAGTACGTCGTGCAGGAAGCCGTAGACTCCGGCATCGACGATATTCTGATCATCTCAGGAAAGGGGAAGCGCGCCATTGAAGATCATTTCGACAGAAATGCAGAACTGGAATCGCGTTTGGAAGAGAAAAACGAGGAAGGGTTTTACAATGAAATCCGCCGTATTGCCGATATGGCGAATATCCATTTTATCAGGCAAAAAGAAACCAATGGGCTGGGCGATGCGGTGTATTACGCCCGGCATCATGTAGGCAATGAGCCCTTCGTAGTACTGTTAGGCGACACCGTGATTGATTCAGTCATTCCCGTTACCCAGCAATTAATTGATGCGTACGAGCAGTATCGTTGTACCGTTATTGCCGTAGAAGAGGTGGAAAAAGACAAAGTTTCTCGCTACGGTATTGTGGGCGGAAAAAAGCTGAGCGACAAGATCATGGAAATTGACCAGCTGGTAGAAAAACCCGGCATGGAAGAAGCCCCTTCCAACCTGGCGATTGCCGGGCGTTATATCCTGACACCGGAAATATTCAAGGCGATTGAAAAAACACCCAAAGGTAAAAACAATGAAATTCAGCTTACCGATGCGCTGCACCTGCTGATGCGCCGGGAGATGATGATTGCCAATACCATAGAAGGAAAAAGATACGACATCGGCAATAAACTGGATTTTCTGAAAACCACGGTTGATTTTGCTTTGAAAAGAAAAGAGTTTGCCGAACCCTTTATAGCATATCTGAAAGAGATAGTGAGCAGAAATGGACAAACTTAGCGTCTGATCATACAACCTGTCGGATGGTTGTAAGCCTGGTGGGGCGAACGCCCTGCTAGTACAGATTCAATAGCTTCTTTCAAAAAGTTATGATCCACATCGATAGCTACCTGTGGGTTGTTGTCAATAGCGCCCTGGTATGCGATCTCAAAACCAGCCTTACCTTTCTTCAACACAAAAGCCTCAGGGGTTTTCTGAGCGCCAAACATATCGGCTACTTGCTGGGCACTGTCTATCAGGTAAGGGATCGTAAGGTTAGCGCGTTGGGCTTCTTTGATAACATTCGTCCTGGAATCAGGTGTGCTTTTTTTGGGATTGTTGGAATTGATCAGTACAAAACGAACAGGCTGCCCCTGAAAGGAACTCACCAGGTTGTTGATACGCTGCCCGTAAAGCTTGGCATAAGGACAGTAATGACTGGTAAAAATTACCACGACCGCCTTGGCATCGCCTGACTCAGAAAGTGTAAAGCTCTGACCGTTGACAGCGTTGGGTAGGGTAAAGTCGCTGATCTTGACAGGCTCGTGCGCTGCATAGGCTACCCACATCAGGCCCAAAACCAAGGGAAGAGAAACAAATATGGATGTACGTAGCATAGGTCTACTGGGATAAATGACTTTGATGACAATCTACTAAATGTTCGTATCAAGTAAGATCAAATGTAATATCCGCGTAAGCTTCATAATCATAAAACATAAAACGCAGCGAAATAGTGCCTGACCTACGGCAGCCTGCGAAGTATCAACAATTATATACCACATAGAAACGATCCAGACGCTCAACCACAAGCTGATGCGGTATGAAACGACCATCAGCAGATACATGAACAGACAGTAAGCCTGAGGCAGCATGGTAATCATCAATAAAAATATGATCCTTAAAGGTCAGTTGTTTGCGTCCGTGAATTTTATAAACGCTCTCCTTAGCGCACCAAAAGACACAGAGCAAGTAGGTATCATCACCGGCTCTGGTGATTTCGTCCCTATTGAGAAACTTATGACGTACCCGCAACAACTTTTCAGAAGGCTGCTCAATGTCTATACCTACCGGTTGGTGCCGGTGAATGATCGCTGTCGCATACGGGTAAGAATGCGCCAGGGAAAGGTGTATTTCTTTTCCGGGCAGATACGGCTTGCCATGCTCGTCTTTGGCAAGCTGACTACCGCTGATCTTCCCATGGTCTAACAGCGACTGAAGCGCCAGGCGTCCGGCTGCCCACTCTAACTTCTTTTGTGGATGGTGGATCGCCAGGTCGGCATCTTGCCCTTCAATACCACCTTCCCGTAATGCCTCTAACAGATAAGATAAAGGCTCCTCTATTTTCCAGGCAGCCCAAAAGGAGTTTTCGTTGATCTTTGCTAACTTTGTAAGAGGCATAGTGCGTTAAGATAAAGGATAATATTCATTTGTATGTCATGATTTCCAGCAAACAAATTTCCGCCCGCAAGCTATATACCCTTCAGGGACACAAAGATTGTGTGTATACCCTGGAAAGGTCCGCAGAAAGTAGCCTGTTTTTTTCGGGCGCCGGCGATGGTATGGTCGTACAGTGGAACTTAGATGACCCGGAACATGGCGTGCTCATTGCCAAAGTGCCTGCTTCTGTGTATGCTTTGTGTTACGAACCTCACCTGCACCATCTTATCGTTGGGCAAAATTACCAGGGAATACACGTCATAGATGTGGCTACGAAGAAAGAACTGGGCTCTATGCAGATCACCAAAGCAGCTATCTTTGATATTAAAACCTTTCAGGATAAAATCCTGGTAGCCAGCGGAGAAGGTACTTTAACCGTGCTGAACTACCGGAATTTGCATATCATACAACAGATCAAAGCCAGCCAGGCACGGGCAAGAAGCATCAGCATCCATCCCGAAGCTCTTGAGTTTGCCGTAGGCTATAGCGACGGGGCTATCAGAATATACGATTTAAAAAATTTTCAACTAAAGAAGACGATAGCAGCGCATCAAAACTCTGTTTTCACAGTACGGTACAGCCCCGGCCACCAGCTTTTGTTGTCAGGAAGCCGGGATGCTCACCTGAAAATATGGGATGCTACCCGGCAATATGCGCTGAAAGAATCTATTGTAGCGCATATGTATACCATAAATCACCTGGATTTCCGGGATGATAACCAATATTTTGTAACTTGTAGCATGGATAAGTCCATAAAAGTGTGGGATGCACAACGATTCAGGCTTTTGAAAGTTATAGATAAGGCACGACACGCCGGTCATGGACATTCTGTGAACAGGCTTTTGTGGACAAACCATCACCGGCAAGATATGCAGCAACCCTTGATTTCAGCCAGCGACGACCGCACTATTTCTGTCTGGCAGATTGATTTTGATGAAACTTAGATAGATCACGTTATTACACACGACCTTAAAAATTATGAAAATCACACCCTTAGAGATACGTCAGAAAGAATTCGAAAAAAACTTCAGAGGATACGATAAAGACGAAGTGAATGCTTTTCTGCAAACCTTGTCGCAGGAGTGGGAGCGTACGCTGGAAGAAAATAGAAACATGCGCTACAAAATGGAAGCCGCTGAGCGCGAAGTAGAAAAGCTGCGGGAAGTGGAAAGCTCCCTTTTCAAAACGCTGCGCTCGGCAGAAGATACCGGCGCTACGATGATAGACCAGGCGAACAAAACAGCAGAGCTTCGCATACGGGAATCCAACATCAAAGCCGAAGAAATGCTCTCGGAAGCACGGCTCAGAAGCAAAGCGATTGTAGAAAAAGCGGAGCAAAAAGCCAGGCAACTGGTAGAAGAGATACAAATAAGAATCAACCTGCTGCGCGAAAGCTATAAAGAAGCAGAAGGAGATTACGAAGACCTGACCTCTAAACTAAAGAACCTGGCTACAGAAACGCTGAGAAAAGTAGAGAAAGCGGAAGGCAAACAGAAGTACGACATAGACCGGAAAGTGGAAGAAGTAGCCCATGCCGTAGAAAAGTACCACGAAAGCGAAGACAGGAGAAGACAGGAAGAAGCCGAAGCGGAACATGCCCGGCAGGATGCCCGGCAGCAGCGGGAAAGAGCACAACAGGAAGAAGCCAGACGTCCTATAGAAAAAGAAAAAGTGACCCCGGCAGAACCACCCGCCAGAGAGCCTGAAGAAGCGGTTCAAACTCCATCGCAAAACGCCAAACCTGAAAGGCGCAGATCGTTTTTTGATGAGATAGAATGAAAAAATCATGCATTTTTAGTTATCAGGAACACTTTTGTTATCAGGCAGCATGGGAAAAATAGCCATGGAAGGGCTGGAGTTTTTTGCGTATCACGGCTTCCATAAAGAAGAAAAAAAGATGGGCAACCGCTATGGTGTTGATATCATGGTGGACACTAACTTCGAGACCGCCGCTGCCCGCGACAAACTGACAGAAACCATAGACTACACTAAATTATACGAAGTGATCCGCGCTGAAATGCAGCAACCCTCCAAGCTGCTCGAACACATCGCCCAGCGAATCTCTACCAAAGTTCTGGATGCCTTCCCCCAGGCTAATGCTGTCGAGATCACCGTATCCAAATACAACCCACCCATAGGCGGCATCTGCAAACGTGCTTACGTTAGCTTTTCAATCTCCCGGCACCCATAAAATACAGGAAATTCGCAGCTATCTGATGCCCGGAAATCTGGTATAAAAATAGCTATGACTGGTAAGGTTATACCCAAAAATGTATAAAAACCGCTAAAAGAAATCTAAGCCGTGATAGACTGTACACACCTTTTATATGGGTATAAAACAAATAAATATTAAAATAATATCATAAATAAATGGTAAAATGAAATGCATTATTTATATTTGTATATTATTTAACAAAAAAGTGATACGTAATATGATACAGCGATTTGTTTTTTTTATATCAGCAGTAGCCCTGTTTGCAGCTTGTGGGTCAGAGGATGAACAAGCGCCCAAACCAGCAAAACCGGTTACTACCCTGGAAGAAGCGCTCATCGCGCGTATTCCTCTCAATGGAGATGCCACTGGCACTGGTCCGGCTGGTGTACAAGGCAGCGTCAACGGAGCAACACCTGTGGCAGGCAGAGATGGTAAGGCGGGCAGTGCCTTGTCCTTTGACGGCGTAGATGATCTCGTGGACTTAGGAACGAAGGTAGATACAGACGATATCAGTACCATTTCCTTGTGGGCTAATTTTGACTCGCTAAACAGCGCCATGCCCGATATGGAACTGATCTCGAAATCTTCTTACCAACAAGGAATGGAGATTGTCATCTACCGGGGCAGCCTGAAGTTTTTCCTGGTTGGCGTAGAGGATAATAACAACATAGGCGTTGCAATCACTTCACTAAAGCAAAAGCAGTGGTACCATATTGCAGCCGTTTACGACAGAGCTGCCGCCCAGATGCACTTGTATCTGAATGGCGAACTGGTTGTCACCGGCAGAGCGCCTGCTGAAATTACCAAGGTAGAACGTATGTTCCTGGGCACCTGGAACTATCCTGAAGAGCCCCGGCACTTTAAAGGGATGCTGGACGATGTGAGCCTCTACAACCGCCCACTGACAGAGCAGGAGATCAAAGGACTTTATAATAGTCCAGACTGATAGACTTATTGTTTGGTTTACATGGTGATTAACCGGATAAGACCTTTCTTATCCGGTTTTTGTATGTAATATCTATTTTCAACTTTCCTTATTAAAAGCGAACCTATTTGTCTACTTTTGCGCTTTATTTCTCAAAAGCAGATATATGCAAAGTATTAGAAATGTAGCTATTATTGCCCACGTAGACCATGGCAAAACTACGCTGGTAGATAAAATCATTTATGCCTCCAAAATTTTCCGCGAAAACCAGGAAGCCGGTGAACTCATCCTTGATAACAATGACCTGGAGCGGGAGCGCGGCATCACCATCGTTTCTAAAAACGTATCGGTACGCTATAAAGATGTCAAGATCAATATCATTGATACTCCGGGCCACGCCGACTTTGGCGGAGAAGTAGAGCGGGTACTCAAAATGGCCGACGGCGTACTGCTGCTGGTAGACGCTTTTGAAGGACCTATGCCTCAAACCCGTTTTGTATTGGGCAAAGCCCTTGCCCTGGGGCTCAAGCCTATTGTCGTTGTCAACAAAGTAGATAAAGAAAACTGCCGTCCCGACGAAGTGCATGAGCAGGTCTTTGACCTGATGTTCAACCTGGACGCTACCGAAGATCAGCTCAATTTTGTTACGCTGTATGGCTCTTCCAAACATGGCTGGATGTCGGAAGACTGGAAGAAACCTACGGATAGCATTTTCCCTCTGCTGGATGCTGTCCTGGCGCATATTCCGGAAGCGCCCCGGCGCGAAGGCGTTCCGCAGATGCAGGTCACCTCGCTGGATTTTTCGTCTTTCGTAGGGCGCATCGCCATTGGCAGAGTCTATCAGGGCCTGCTGAAAGAAGGCGCCAACATGGGGCTTTGCAAAAGAGATGGCAGCGTAAAAAGGGCAAAGATCAAAGAACTACAGTTGTTTGAAGGATTGGGGCGCGTAAAAGTGCCGGAAGTGGCCTGTGGCGATATTTGCGCTATTGTCGGGCTGGAGGATTTTGAGATCGGCGACACG
>JBBSNI010000278.1:0-7974 GCA_038232695.1 Cytophagales bacterium | reverse complement strand
CGTCATTTTGCCCTGAAAGCAAAATTGTATTTGAAGATGGTCAAAGCTGCTTTTGATGAGTTGAACAGGTTGCAAGCAGTTTGATCTCCTTAGTAACAAAAATTATCACTTATCAAAACCTTTCGCAAGCGAAAGGTCAGTTACTTAAATTTTAAATTAGCTGTTGATCAAAAAGCAATACACTGATGAAAAATGAACCGGGCCGCCGGGCGAACCGGATTGTGGAATTATTAGCTGAGAGCCTGAAACGCCAGGATCAGATGGCTGAACAGATGTCAGGAATGAATAATAGACTGGAAAACGTTGAAAACAAGTTGGAAGAACATACTGACATTTTGAAAAGCTTGGTTAAATCTTTTAATGGACTAGCCGATTTAGTCAAACATTCTCTACAGGAACTCAAACGCTTGGATGCGATGGAGGAAAGGCTGAGGAGGCTTGAAAAACATACCGGTTTGGAATGATGAGAGCAAGTTTTGCTACATAAGTTGCACACTGTTTTTCGAGCCAAACTTTCAAGATTTCTTTTTCATCCATAAATCTCCTTATATTTGCCCCCCAAGTATTAAGGAACCGTGGGTACAACATCAACCGAAGACATACCAAAAAGACACATCGCCATACTGGGCTCCACTGGCTCTATCGGTACGCAAGCCCTGCAAGTGATCAAAAGCCATCCTGAAAATTTTGTAGTAGAAGTACTCACCGCCTACCGGAATGCAGAACTGCTTATCGCGCAAAGCCTTGAATTTCAGCCCAATGCCGTAGTCATCGGCGACGAAAAGCAGTACCCGGCCGTACGGGATGCTCTGGCTTCGCATCTTATCAAAGTATATACAGGCATCAGTGCGCTGGCTTCTGTCGTAGAAATGGACACCATCGACCTGGTGCTGACAGCTACCGTGGGTTATGCCGGGCTGCTGCCTACCATCCATGCCATCCGAGCCGGCAAACAGATTGCCCTAGCTAACAAAGAGACGCTGGTCGTCGCAGGAGAACTCATCACAGCATTGGCGCGGGAGAAAGGGGTGAATATTTACCCGGTAGATTCTGAGCATTCGGCGATCTTTCAATGCCTGGCCGGGGAATTTCATAACCCCATAGAGAAAATCATACTCACGGCTTCCGGCGGCCCTTTCCGGGGCAAAGACCGGGACTTTTTGCAAAAAGTTGCCAAAGAAGACGCCCTCAAACACCCTAACTGGGATATGGGCGATAAAGTGACCATAGACTCCGCTACCCTGATGAACAAAGGGCTGGAAGTGATAGAAGCCAAATGGCTCTTCGGGGTAAAGCCCGAACATATAGAGGTGGTGGTGCATCCGCAGTCTATCATTCATTCGCTGGTGCAGTTCCGCGATGGCTCTGTCAAAGCACAATTAGGACTGCCGGATATGCGTTTACCTATTCAATACGCCCTGGGCTATCCTGAACGCCTGCCTTCGGATTTTCCGAGGTTCAGCTTTGCAGATTATCCTACGCTTACCTTTGAGCAGCCGGACGCAGAGACATTCAGAAGCTTGTCTTTGGCTTATGAAGCCCTGCAGAAAGGAGGCAATATGCCCTGCATTTTGAACGCAGCGAATGAAATAGCCGTTTCTGAATTTTTAAAAGACAAAATTGGTTTCCTGGATATGCCTGATGTGGTAGAAGCCTGTATGGCGGATATACCCTTCATCCGGCAGCCGGGTTATCAGGATTACGTGGACACGGACCGCGAAACAAGAATAAAAGCGTTAGAAATAATATATCATTAATGGAAGGATTGATCATGGCAGCCCAGTTGATCCTGGGCTTATCAATATTAGTAGGGCTTCATGAGTTGGGGCACCTGGTAGCAGCCAAAGTATTTGGTATGCGTGTAGAACAGTACTACATTGGGTTCCCGCCCAAAATATTCGGCTTCAGGTACGGAGAAACAGAATACAACCTGGGCGCTGTGCCTCTGGGTGGCTTCGTTAAAATCTCCGGCATGATCGACGAATCGCTGGATACGGATAAGCTCAACGAAGCGCCCGAACCTTGGGAGTTTCGCTCCAAACCCGCCTGGCAGCGTCTCATTGTCATGATGGGAGGCATCATTGTCAATGTAGTTACCGGCATTATTGTCTTTATTATCCTTACGTATGCCTATGGCGATGCCTACCAACCTAAGGAAGAAGTGCTCAAATATGGCATTGTAGCCCACGAACTGGGACAGGAGATAGGCTTGCAGACAGGAGACAAGATCGTGCAGGTCAACGGCCATGACTATGAGAAGTTCAGGGACTTGACCAGTGCCAACGTCCTGCTGGCTGACAGCAGCTACTATACTGTTGAACGCAATGGCAAAACGATCAAGGTACCGATTCCCGGTAACTTCTTGGATAAATTTTCAGAGAAAGAAGCCGCCGACCGCTTTATAGAGCTTCGTACCCCTTTTGAGGTAGGCAAAGTACTGGAGGGCAGCGCAGCCGACTCCGCCGGGCTGCAACCCGGCGACAAGATAGTCAGTTTAGCCGGGCAACCTGTGCAATTCTACGACGAGTTCAAAGAGGTCATCCAAGACAGCAAAAACAAAGTAGTACCCCTGGAAGTAACGCACAAAAGTGAAAATGGAGTAGAAAGTCAATTATCGACTTCAAAAACATTAAGTGTGCATGTCCCGGAAGAAGGTATCCTGGGGTTTAGTGCCAAGCCTTTGTGGAAAGTAGATACAACGGAATACAATCTGGCAGAATCTGTTTCTCTGGGAGCCAAGGAGGCTTTCAACGTTGTCTGGATCAACATTCAGGCGTTTGGCAAAATTTTCAGTGGTGAAGTCTCCGCTTCCAAATCCATCAGCGGCCCGATTGGTATTGCACAGATTTTCGGAGGTACCTGGGACTGGCAACGCTTCTGGCGCATCGTCGGCTTGTTGTCTATGGTGCTTGCCTTTATGAACTTCCTGCCCATCCCCGCGTTGGATGGCGGCCATGTCGCTTTCCTGACGTATGAAATGGTATCCGGCCGGAAGCCTTCTGATAAGTTCCTGGAAGGCGCCCAAAAAGTAGGCATGGTGATCTTACTCACGCTGATGACTTTTGCTATCTTTAATGATTTGTTTAAGGTAATCTTTTAGTCTTTTCCGCCCTTTACAATATTAAACTCTACCCTGCGGTTCATCCGTTTGTCTTCTTCCGTCTTCTCTTCGGCAACGATGGGTTTTTTGCTTCCATAACCAATCGCTTCTACCCGGCTGGCGTCTACCGAGCCAAAATGCACAAGATACTCTTTGATCGCATCGGCACGTTGCTGGGAGAGCGCCAGGTTCAGATCAGCATTACCGTCGGAGTCCGTATGCCCTTCAATGCGCAGTTTGAAATCCGGGTTGTCCAGGAGGAAGTCCACTACTTTATCTAAGTCGCCGTACATCTCCGGTTTCAGGCCGGCTTTGCCATTATCAAACTTCATGTTCTTAAATTCCAGCCGGCTTGAGATAGCTGCCACTTTCCGGTGGAAATCCCGGTCGCCGTCCAGGTAAAAGATTTCTTCCAGCCGAAAGAAGGCATCGCCCTGTATGACCAGCAGGTAATTGTTGTTGTTGATGAGTTGGAACTCAAAAGAACCGTCCGGGCGAAGAAACTTAGGCGCCACCTCTATCCCATGATCCAAGTCTATGATAGAGACGATCCCTTTGGAAAAAGGCTCGCCGGTCTCTTCGTCATGCAAAGAGCCTTTCAGTTTGGTATAAGCCAGGGGCTGAGCTTCCATCGGCAGGGGAAACGAGTACAAATCCAGGTTCTTCATGCTCTCTTCTACCGAACGGGCATAATACAGTTGGCTGGACCGGGCATCAATAGTGAAATAAAATTCGCTGCCGGCACCATTCACCAGCGGGCCGATATTTTTGGGTTCTCCCCAAAAATAGCTGCCTTGAGAGGATTTATAAATATCAAATTCACCAAAATTAAGCAACTGCCCGTCCGAACTGAAATACAACACATGGTGTCCCGGATGGTAAAACGGACTTACTTCATTGCCTTTTGTGTTAATGACCGGTCCCAGATTGGTAGGCGTAGTCCAGGCCTCGCTTTTATCTTTGTAAGTATAATAAATGTCGGAAAGCCCAAACCCACCCAGGCGGTCAGAAGCAAAATACAGGGTATCGCCCTGATGCGAGAGGGAAGGGTGAGAATCCCAGTGAGGACTGTTCACGCCTGGTCCTAAGTTTTGAGGTTTGCTCCAGGAGCCGTCTTCTGTTCTGCTGGCAAAATAGAGGTCGCAACTGCCTGAGCCGTCGGGTGCATTGCAGCGTGAGAAAAAGATGTTTTTGCCGTCTTTGCTGATGCAGGCAGAGCCTTCGTTGTACGGTGAGTTGATCCCTTTCAGCGGCTCGGCGGGTGTCCAGAAGTCTCCTTCCCGGCGGCTGATCAACAGGTCTTCGTTGTCGTACTGTTGCATTCCGCGCTCAATTTTATTTCGTTTAGACGTAAACACCAGCAGGCTGTCGGAAGCGCCCAGGGCAGGGCCATAGTCACCGTCCGGAGAGTTGATGCCATCACCCATATTCAGGTATACCCCATGGGGGGGGCGCAGCGTGTCTATCGCTTTGCGGTATTCTACTAATTCATAATAATATTGCAGCGGCACATAATCTTCTTTCCGCTCCTCCTTGAACGCATCCAGCTTCTGATGCACCAGTTTGTAGTTCAATTCGGGATGGTAATGCTTGAGCACCGACTTATACAGGCTGACCGCCGCCAGGGTGTCGCCCCGGGCTTCTTCGAGTTTGGCCAACTGCCAAAGCAAAAGGTTATCTTTAAAAAAATTCTGGATGCCAAAATGATGTACATAATCATAAAGCACAGGATAGAGTAATCGATCATCCCCGGCTTTTCTGAGCTTCTCTATATGGGCTAATTGTTGCTTGTCAAAGTAATACGGAATTTTGCCCAGGTTTGGGAAAGATTGCAAATAAATAAATTTTTCGTCGCTAACCTTACTTGTTGTATCCAAAAGCGTAAGCTTCTCATTGACAGCCTGGAGTTGACTGTGTCCTTCTCTGGTAAAAACAACGATAATCGTCAGCAGCAGCAGCAGGTGGCGAACCATAAGGTACAGTTTATGAGAAAAAGCCATCAAAGAAGGGCTTTATGAAAACATAGAGGCACTTTTTTGCTTTTAGTTACCAGTTGTAGTACCCGGTGTTCTTATGAGCGGACCAGGATTGGCACAAGTCTTGTCCTTTTATACATACACCAGGTTTTTATACTATTTGAGCGATTAATATGCCAGAATGGCATGAAAAACGGACATATGAACGACATACATATCATTGATTCTCTACTACTCACCGACATAGATGAAAACGATCCGGACGATCTTATTCACTTAATTTCAGAGGAAGAAGACGAACCTATCAATGAACAGGTGCCCGATGATTTGCCTATTCTTCCTATCCGCAATACGGTCTTGTTTCCAGGTGTGGTGATCCCGATCACGGTAGGGCGCAAAAAATCTATCAAACTGGTCAAGAACGCCTATAATAGCGGCAACCGTATCATCGGAGTAGTAGCCCAAAGAGATAATAGCGCTGATGAACCTGATACGGAGGACATTTATAGTGTAGGTACGGTTGCCAAAATTATCAAAATGCTGGTGCTGCCTGATGGAAATACAACCATCATCATTCAAGGTAAGAAGCGGTTTAAGATCACCCAGTTTATCCAGGAAGACCCCTACATCAAAGCCAACGTAAAGCTGATTGAAGATAAGTTTCCCTCCAAAAAAGACCAGGAGGTAAAGGCGATTGTCGGGTCTTTGAAGGAAGCCGCCCGTAAAATCCTGCGGCTCAACCCGGAAATCCCCCAGGAAGCCCAGGCAGCGCTGGACAATATTGAAAGCACCAGCTTCCTGACCCACTTTCTGTCTTCTAACATCAATGCGGAAGTCGCCGACAAGCAAAAGCTGCTGGAAACCAACGATGGACTGGCCCGTGCCCAGCTACTGCTGGAGTATATGCTCAAAGACATACAATTGATGGAGATCCGTTATGAAATCCAAAGCAAGGTACACTCCGACATCGACCAGCAGCAACGCGACTATTTCCTGCGCCAGCAGATGAAAGTGTTGCAGGACGAATTAGGTGACGGCGGATTGGATCAGGACATTGAAAAGATGCGGATGCGGGGCGAAAAGAAAGACTGGTCGGAATCTGTCGCCAAGCACTTTCATAAAGAAATAGACAAGCTGAGCCGTATGAACCCTATGGCAGCCGAGTACCCGGTCTCTTACAACTACGTAGAGTTCATGCTGGACCTGCCCTGGAACCATTTTACCAAAGACAATTTTAACCTGCAAAGAGCCAGGAGAATCCTGGACCGCGACCATTATGGGCTGGAAAAAGTAAAAGAGCGGATCATAGAGTACTTGGCGGTGCTCAAGCTGAAAAAAAACATGAAAGGCCCTATCCTCTGCCTGTACGGCCCTCCCGGGGTAGGTAAGACTTCTTTAGGTAAATCTATTGCCAAAGCGCTCACCCGCAAATATTGCCGTATGTCGCTGGGCGGCGTCAGCGACGAGGCGGAAATCCGTGGACACCGCAAGACCTATGTGGGTGCGATGCCAGGCAAGATCATCCAGAACCTGAAAAAGGTGCAGACAGCTAACCCCGTGTTTGTCTTAGACGAGATCGACAAAGTGCATTCCGACTTCCGTGGCGACCCATCTTCTGCCTTGCTGGAAGTACTCGACCCCGAACAGAACGATACCTTCCTGGACAACTACCTGGAAGTAGAATACGACCTTTCCAACGTGCTGTTTATCGCTACCGCCAACACCCTGGACACCGTACACGCCGCACTGCGCGACCGGATGGAGATCATAGAACTGACAGGCTACACCCTGGAAGAAAAAACAGAAATAGCCAAGCGGCACCTGATCCCCAAACAAAAGAAAGAACATGGGCTGAAGCTTACAGACGTTGCTTTTGACAAGAAAGCCATACAAAAAGTCATTGAAGACTATACCCGTGAGTCGGGCGTCAGAAACCTGGAGCGGAAGCTGGGTACGATCATACGTCACATTGCCAAGTCTATTGCCATGGAAGAAGAGTATGTCAAAAAGATCACCGAAAATGAAGTAGTTAAGATTCTGGGTTCTCCTGTTTTTGACAAAGAAATATACCAGAACAATGAAAACATTCCGGGCGTGGTCGTCGGGCTAGCCTGGACGCAGGCAGGCGGGGAGATCCTGTTTGTGGAAAGCAGCGTCAGCCGGGGCAAAGGCAAGCTGACCCTCTCCGGGCAGTTGGGCGATGTGATGAAAGAATCTGCTATGACGGCACTTTCTTACCTGAAATCCAACGCCGAAAAGCTGGACATTCATTACAAGGTTTTTGATCACTACGACCTGCATGTGCATGTGCCGGCCGGTGCCGTGCCCAAAGATGGTCCTTCGGCAGGCATCACCATGTTTACGTCTATGGCTTCAGTGTTTACACAGCGCAAGGTAAGAAGCAAGCTGGCCATGACCGGCGAGATCACGCTGCGCGGCAAAGTGATGCCCGTAGGCGGCATCAAAGAGAAGATACTGGCTGCCCGCCGGGCCGGTGTCAAAGACATCATTCTGTGCGAAAGAAACCGAAAAGACATAGAGGAGATTGATGCGCAGTATCTGAAAAACATCCAAATCCACTATGTAGATACAGTAGACCAGGTGCTGGATATTGCCCTGCTGAATCAGAAAGTGAAAAAGCCCGTTGAGTTTGTAACAGAATAAATCAATAACTGTAATGGCTTTACCAATCTGCCACGCTCGATCTCAGGGCGTGGTAGTGCTTTTTATGGCTGTAAAATAATTTTGGTACACCGTAGTATTTTCCAACAGTTTCACTAACTTATGAGGCTATAAACTTTAGCAAGCATTTTTTAGGCTATTGCTAAGCTATTTTTAAACACAACAGCCCATGCGTCGCAAATGGAAAGTTTGGTTAATAGGCATTCCGGGTTTTTT
>JBBSNI010000277.1:0-7987 GCA_038232695.1 Cytophagales bacterium | reverse complement strand
CATAAAGATAAGTATCGTACCAGAAAAAAGCCTATTCTGATGAAAAACAGGAAAAATGTACTGTAGAATTCCTTAACTTAATGACATTGATCGCGCGCCAGGCAAGGTGTATACTGAAAATGGAATTATCAGCATACTGGTAAGGTGTCGACCATTAGTATAGTAGGGTATCGACTATTAGTATGGTAAGGTATCGATCATGAGCGTGGAAGGAAGGCTACCCGTATACTGAGCGGTACCCGCCCAAGGGCTGCGCGACAGGATTTCATGAGCATGGAAAGCTAGCTGCCTGACCGGCGCTGGCAGACAAAATAGGCAAGCGGCTGACCCATCATCAGGGCGAAAGGGTAAGCGGTGGGATGGCAATAACAAAAAACCGGAGACAGGAAAACCTACGCTGTTGCTACGCTGGTTTCCTATCTCCGGTCCAGGAGTAGCGTCTTCCGTCTCCCGTCTCCCGTCTTCTATCTCCGCACTTACACTTGCAGGCTGGCTGTCAGTCGGGCTGTCTTGCCTGCTTTGCGCACTTCTGCTTTATAGCTGCCTTTGGCCATGCCCGTAGGTACTTTGAAGATCAGCTTGGAGGGCAGGCACTCTACGTACTTGTCTACCTTGAAAGCTTTATTGGTCGTCTCGTTGACAAAGAATACGCCTTGCAGGGGATCTGCTGCGTCAAACTTGAGCTTCTGCCCGTTGAGCTTTCCGGGGGCGCCGGGGGTAAGTTTATCATTCTTGGTGCCTGTCTCCGTATCCGTAAAGCTGGTCAGCACCAGCGAGCCAGCCGGTGGGGCGATCTTTACCGGAGTGAGTTCCTTGGTGATGTCCTGCAAGCCTAAGCCAGGCTTGATGTTCAGGATCAGCGTATGGCGGGCTTCGTCAAAGCGGTCTTCCTCATCGGTAAATACGCCTTGGATGCTGTACATGGCATTGATCAGCGAGGTGTTCAGGCTGCGCCCCTGAGAGAGGAAGTAACGGATAGCGATCTTCAATTCTTCCATGATGCGCAGCATATCAGATTTGGCTACGCCCGTGCTGCGGTGCAGGACGATGGCTTGTAGTTCTTCATCATCCACCGGTTTGTCATGCTGCACAACAGCACAGTAGTCGGTAGGGTCGGGGGTCAAAGGGTTGTCTTTGAGAAAATACTTAACCTGGTTCATGCTTCTGTTGTGTTTTGGTTTATATTTATTTTACAAAGCCAAAGGTAGCCGCCCGGTAAACAGCAAGCTATGCACAGATTAGCCAAAAAGTACATCAGCAGGCAGGGGATTTTATTACATACCTCGTAGTGTTTTGAGTCTGTAGATAGGGAAATGGTACGGAAGGGATTGAGGGATTGAAGGACTGAAGAACTGAGGGACTGAGGGATTGAGGGGTAGGTAAAGTGTGGAATTATTTATCTTACTCATCTACTGGAACACATGAACACTGGAACACATGAACACTTTAACGAACCAAAGTAATTAAAAGCATCAAGCAACCATATACTGCGAAGGCTTGTATGGAGTAACAAAACGGCACCTCTTTGAGCGACGAGACGCTACAGCTTCTGATACAGGGCTGCCTGCAGGAAGACAGGCGCAGCCAGGAAAAACTCTACCAGCGGTTTTACCCCTATGGTATGAGCGTATGCCTGCGCTATACCAACAGCCACGAAGAAGCTATAGAGGTGCTCAACGACGGTTTTATGAAAGTGTTTACCAGCCTGGAACGTTTCGACGAGCATAGGGCTTTCCATACCTGGTTTAGAAAGATACTGATCAATACGGCTATCAACTATTACCATAAACATAAGAAGCACCGCCAGCATGAGTCTATCGAGCAGGCGCACCCACTGGCAGCCGAACAGGATATGCTTAGCCAACTGTCGTACCAGGAGATGATCAGGCTGGTGCAGACGCTCTCCCCGGCTTACCGCGCCGTGTTCAACCTGTATGCTATTGATGGGTATTCGCACGAAGAGATCGCCGAGGCGCTCAATATCTCAGTCGGGGCTTCCAAGTCCAACTTGTCGCGGGCAAGGGCGCACTTGCGCAGCCTGATCAAAAGGAATCATGAAACATGTAAGATATGAGCGAGCAGGAGTTTGATGAGTTTTTCAAAAAGAAGGCAGAAGACTATGAGGTGCCCTACAACCCCAAAGCCTGGGAGCGGATGCGCGCCAGGCTGGACAGGGCAGGCGGTGTAGGCGGCATCTTGGGCAAAAGGATCATCACCGGACTGGCACTGCTCCTGGTAGCAGGCATGCTGCTATGGTGGTCTGCCAGCCGCGACCAGGCAGCCACCCCTGCTGCCGGTTTGGATACACCCACTGCCGGACAGACTAACGAAGCCACCACCCGCAGCGAGCCACAGGACGAGTTGCCTGTCGCTGAGGAAGCGATGCCCGGCAGCGCGATGCCCAAAGGAAAGATCCGGCTCGCAGGCCAGCCCCACCGCCCTGCTGCTGTGACAGCATCACCGGAAGTGGGCCTGCCGGCCGGCATGGCGGTAGCCATCAGCCCCCTTATCCCTTTTCTTCAGGGGGGTAGCTGGGCTCCTTTCCCGGTATCTACAGATATAAGCCTGCCCGACATCATGCCTGCCGCACCCGTCGGCTCTTTAAAGGCTATTCAGCAGCCAGAAGCCATACAGCCCACAGCCCGTCCCTTCTACCGCGTGGGGCTGAGCTTACTGGTCTCCCCCGACCTGAGCGCCTTGCAACTCAGCCAACTCTCGCAGGTAGGCGCCGAGAGCGGTATCGGGCTGGAGTTCTTCATTGTCAGGAAATTGAGTATTAACGCTGGTATTATCTTCTCCAAGAAGCTGTATGCAGCTACCGGCGGGTACGAGCCTTCGCCCAACTATTACAAGTATTATCCCAGGCCCAGCAACATAGACGCTGCCTGCCAGGTGCTTGACCTGCCGCTCAACCTGCGCTATTATGCTATTCAGCAAAAGAAAAACAGGGCATTTGTCAGCAGCGGGCTGTCCTCTTACCTGATGCTGAGAGAACAATACTGGTACGACTATAAATACACCGACCTGAACAACCCTAAGCTGTACCGCTATCACGGGGTACGCAACGAAAACAGGCATTATTTCAGCGTGGCTAACTTCTCTTTAGGATATGAGCGGGCATTAGGCAAGCGCTGGGCCTTACAGGCAGAGCCTTTTATCAAAGTGCCGCTGGCAGGCGTAGGTGAGGGGAAAGTAAAGCTGATGACCGCAGGGATGTTCTTCAGTGTTCACTACCGTATGATACGAACGGCGGGGAGGTAGGAAGCTGGAAGACCGAAGACAGAAGTTTATTTCTTCGGTCTTCGGTCTTCCAGCTTTTCTCCCCAGTCTATAATAAGATTGTAATCTAAACCTAAACCAATATGAAGACTATCCATTACACCCTTTTACTACTGCTGAGCCTGAGCCTCTTGTCGTGTGAAGACGAGGGCGAGGCCGACTGCGCCGGTGATCTTGCCCTGACGGCGGCTAACGTGACCCCGGCATTTTGCGGGCAAACGAACGGCAGCTTTTCGGTAACGCCCGCCAACCAGAACGGCAGCGTGACCTACCAGCTTGACAACGGAAGCTTTCAGTCTTCTGCCGACTTTACCGGCCTGGCGCCGGGCACCTACCAGGTCACGGCCAAAGACGACAGGGGGTGTACGGCTACTGCCAGCGTAGCCATTGCCAGCGAAGACAAGACCTTAGCGATCAACGCCACCGCGACCGACTCGGAGTGTGGCAAAGCAGAAGGCAGCCTCACGCTGGAAGTCAGCGGCGGCAACGCACCGTACGAATACAGCCTGGACAGTACCACCTTCAAGACAGAGAACACCTTTACGGGGCTTGAGCCCGGCACGTATACCGTGGTAGCCAGAGACAAAGACGGCTGCGCCAGCCAGGCGAATGCCGTTGTGCTTTCGGGCATCAGCTTCAGCAATACCGTCAGCAGTATTATCTCTACCAACTGTGCGGTGAGCAACTGCCACGACGGCAGCCGGGGGATTCCTAACTTCACCGAGAAAAGCACCGTCATAGCGCGGGCAGCCGGTATCAAAACCAGGACGGGCAACAAAGTTATGCCGCCTCCCAGTTCAGGGCGTAGCCTGACCGACGAGCAGATACAGCAAATTGCCTGCTGGGTCAATGATGGGGCAAAGGATAATTAAGCATGGAAATTGAAAGGTATTGTCTATTCCAATCCGTTTGATATGATCAAGAAACTGGCTTTATATGTTTCTATAGCCTTAATAGCTGTGTCCTGTACGTACGACAACGAGCAGGAACTCTTTGACAAAACAGGCTGCGGCACACCGGCCGTATCGCTGGAAGAGGACGTCCAGCCCATCATGGCCGCCAACTGTGCGGTAGCAGGCTGTCATGTCACCGGCAGTCAGTTTCCTGACTTTACGGCAAAGCAAAACATCATAAGCCACGCCAGCCGGGTGAAGACCTATACCAGCAGCGGCGCCATGCCCCCCGCCGGTTCGGGACGGTCACTCACTACGCAGGAGATCGGCCAGATCGGATGCTGGGTAAACAGCGGCGCACCTGACAATTAGCGATTCTTCGTCGGAGTACCCATTTTGTCATTGAGTGTTGAGTATTGAGTGTTGATTATTGAATATTTTAAACCGGGCGCCGGGCGCACTCAATATTCAATTGGGCGGCATTCCGCATTCAATAATCAACCGGGTGCCGGGCGCAATCAATGCTCAAGTACCATCTATGAACCAATAATGTAAGAACTATGAACTACCTTACAACAACACTTCATCTGATGGCAGCCTGCTGCCTCCTGGTCTGGTCAGGGGGGGCTGAACCCGCGCAGGCGCAACGTTACCGCCTGACCTCCGGCGAGGTATCTTTCTTCTCAAGTGCGCCCCTGGAAGACATCGCGGCAAATAACACGCAGGCGCAAAGTATCTTTGATGCCGCCAGCGGAGAGATCGCTTTTATCATACCTATCAAAAAGTTTACCTTTGAGAAGTCGCTGATGCAGGAGCATTTCAACGAAAACTACTTAGAGTCTGACCAATACCCAAACGCCAAGTTTGAAGGCGTCTTGGCAGGCTTTCAACCCGAGGTCTCCGGGCCGCAGCAAGTGACAGCCCGGGGAAAGCTCACTATTCACGGCGTGACCCACACCGTAGAAGTGCCCGGCACGGTCCATCTGAAAGGAGACCGGATAGCCATGAACGCTAAGTTTCCGGTGAAGCTGGAAGATTATAAAATCAAGATACCCCAGGTAGTATTCTATAATATTGCTGAAGTGGTAGATGTTACTGTTAACTTTGTTTATGAAACCGAAAGACAATAAACTCCTGATTGTATGCCTGTGCCTGCTCCCTGTCTGGCAAGCCGTCGCCCAGGGCGGGCTGTTGGGTGACCTGGAAAAAGAGCAGCAAAGCCAGCCCGATACCCAATACGTGGCAGCGACCTTCAAGGGAACGCGCATCATCAACGGGCACTCTGTAGAACTGCGTTCTTCAGGCGTACTGCTTTTCCTGATCGCCCACCGTTTCGGGCGGCTCAACTCCGGCGCCTACGAGTTCTTCGGGCTGGACGAAGCCAACATGCGCATGGCGCTGGAATATGCCTTGCTGGACAACCTGACGGTAGGCATCGGCAGAAGCTCTTTTGAAAAAACCTTCGACGGCTTTATCAAGCTGGGACTGTTGCGGCAACAGACAGGCAGCCGCACGGTACCTGTCTCGGTGGTAGGGTTTACCAGCCTGGCGATCAACTCACTGCGGAGCAGCAGCCCGGAGCGACAAATGCCTTTTTCCGGCAGGCTGGATTATACCTACCAGTTGCTCATCGCCCGGAAGTTCAGCCCGCAGTTTTCTTTGCAGCTTACCCCTACCCTGGTACACCGCAACCTGGTAGAAACACCGGAGATCGACAACGACGTATACGCCCTGGGCATAGGCGGCAGGCTGAAGCTCACGACCAGGGTAGCCCTCAATGCGGAGTACTTCTACCGCTTCAACACCGTAGGAGAAGCCGCTTACTACGATCCTTTTGCTATTGGGTTTGACATCGAGACCGGCGGGCATGTGTTCCAACTGCACTTCACCAACGCCCGCTCTATGGTAGAGGAAGGCTTCCTGACAGAAACCACCGGCAACTTCTTCGGCGGCGACATCCATTTCGGCTTCAATATCTCACGGGTATTTCAGTTGAAGTGACATGCGTTCAGGCACCTGTTTAATTTACTGATCTGGCGCAAGCTTTCAGCCGGGCGCCGTTCGCATGTGCCTAACATAGGCCCACACCCCACCCCCCTGGCGCGAGCGTCCAGGCCTTATGCTGTCTCATAAGATTGCTGGAAAGCGAGTTGATAGCCATCACAGAGTGTAGAGAAAATAGCCCAGCCTCTCCAGATGGTTTTCTCTCCTGGTAAGGGCTGCTTTTTAGTAGGTGTAAAGCCAGCCAAAGCAGCGATGAGCACCAGGGCTTGCCGCAGGTTAAGCTGGTTTTTTCCACTATGCTTTTCTAAAACGGCTACCTGCACAGGTTCAAAGACCTCTTGGAGGGCCAGGTCTGGACTATGGGCGGCTAACTGCTTTAACCAAAGCAACTGCCAGGCTATAATAGAGAGCAGGGCAATGGCATGAGCCAAACGGGTAAAGGTGTCAAACTGTAGTTTTTCTACTATCATGCCCTGTTTTAAGACCAGATGCCAACGTTCAAAGAGTAAATCTATATTGCTTCTGCCAGGTGCTATCATATACTCATAAAAGTCTGATTCTCTGTCAGAGACTACCACTACTTGCTCTACTCGGCTTAGATGTTGGCTTGTCCAGGCTAAAGCTTCTACCCAGCGATAGCTTTCTTTCTCTTCCAGCCTATAATGCCGATGACGCTTGTCTCTGCCGGTGGCTTGTGGAGCCCAGAGCTTTTGCCCTACCAATCCTAAAGGCAAACCCTGCTCGGTGAGCGCCATGGCTGTATGCAGACACAAACCTGGATTGCCTTGCCCTTTGCCCCCACCCAAATCTCCTAAACCCTGGCTGGCATGATGGGTAGGGTAACTTATATCGGTAGTGTCCTGGCTCACTAATACTACCTGATGGCAGGCGCAACGCTTGGCTGTCTGCCTGTAATGTCCACAGCTTACATCTACTTCCTGTTTGGAGAAGATGCGCCAGGCTGCTTTGCGTAAGTTACTGCCTACCGCACTGCTAAAAGATAGCTCGGGATGTGCTAACAGGCGATCTGCCATCTTTGCCAGGCTTTTAGCTTCTCGTTTATCTTCTACGGCGCAGTCCTTGAATTCTTTGCTTCCCCAACTCTCTTCCCTGAGTGTATAGTTTATGTTTTTGCCCTAATTTATAAATTTTATGAGACAGCATAAGGCTACAAGCTTGCGCCAGACGTAGGGCAATGTCAGGGTTTGTGCAAACATAGGCCAAGGATCATCTTAGCGAAAATCACATCTGCTGGCATCGCAACATAGGCTTGCTGCGTCTACAGAGCTGTAATGCCAGCCCCCAGGGATCGCGCATCATCACCAGGTGTGAGCCGTCTTCCAGATGTTTTTCTTCTACAACCGTAGCACCTGCCTTTTGCAGCCTTTCCATGTCGGCAGCAGGATCATCAGATACGAAAGCCAGATGCAGCAGGAGCGGGTCCATGTTGTCATAAGCAGGTACCTGATCTGCCGGATTGCAGTACAACTCGATCATGATATCGCCGCTACTGTCTGCAAGAAAATGCATAAAAGGTGCTGTGTCACTGGCTTTTGCGATGCTCATGCCCATGTTTTCAGCATACCAATGGGCTACCTCCGCCGGGTTTGCAACGTTCAGGGCAACATGTTCTATTTTCATGGTGTAGTTTTTTACAAACTTACAGTAATCAATACTCTGGACAGTTTCAAGCAGCCATTTTTCCCATGCGCAATAGCTTAGGGTAGTTAGGGTGCATTTCTATGGATTCAGCGTTCAAATCTAAGTTGGTAATAATGGTCTGTAGCCAATGAGCGTTGAAATAGTCGGTT